>CAIXHI010000411.1 GCA_903919215.1 uncultured Acidimicrobiaceae bacterium | reverse complement strand
GTCGTGCGCAGCATCTGGTTCGACGGCTGAACGACGACTCTGCGGTCATCGCTCGGCGGTTACTGGAAGTACGGGTTCTCGCCAGAGGTGTGGTCGGTGAGGTCGCGCACGCGGTCGACACCAGCGACCTGATCGACGAGCATCGTCTGCACACCATCGAGCATCGTGGCCTTGCTCATCGAGCACCCGTGGCACCCGCCGCCCATCGTCAGATAGACGGTGCCTTCGTTGTCGTGGCCGACGAACGTGACGAAGCCGCCGTGCGCGGCGAGTGAGGGATTGACCTCGGCGGTGATGATCGTTTCGACCTCGGCGCTGAGCGGGTCATCGTGGATCAGTCCTTCGACAACCGGAGCCTGCGGCTTGTTCGGGTTGCGGATGACGAGGCCGGCCGACGAGGTGTGGTCGAGTGTCGCACCCTCGAGTTGTTCGGTGCTGTTGGCCGGAATGATCACCTTCAACGAGATGCCATCGGCGACGTGAGTGCGCACCTCATCGGTGAACGCAGCCGTCGTGACGACATCGAAGCTGAGGTCGTAGCGGAAGTCCTCGCCGGACTTGCTGATGACCTCCAGCCGAAGGCCCAGTCGGTCGGCGTCGGGCTCGGTGTCGCGAAGCGCCGCAAGTTCGCCCAGCGCGTTGGGAGTGATCGTGATGATGGAGTGGACGGCATTCGCCGCGAGAGGACTCACGTGAGCACCTTAGCGTCCGAATTCGACGACCGCGTTAGGCATGCTTGACGGCACTGTGACCCGTGGCCAGCGCCACCACTACGACCGGTCGGGATGCCAGACTTTCGCCCATGCGTTCCCCCTCATCACTACGCGCCCGTCTGAGCCTCGGCATCGTGCTCGTCGCCGCCACCGCCCTCGCGTCCTGCAGCAGCGACGGTTCCTCGACGACCGCTGCCGAGACACTGCCGCTTTCGACACTGCCCGCCACAGTGGCCAGCACCACTCCACCGGCGTCGACCGAAGCGCCTACCACTTCCCCGCCGGCGCCTGTTGCCACGTATCCGCTCACCGGTCTGCCCGTGACCGACGAGGCCGCCGCCGCTCGCCCGGCGATGATCGCCAAGGTGGGGAACTACGACAGCTACCCCCAGACCGGTCTGAACGCGGCCGACATCGTCTACGAGGAACTGATCAACGACCACATCTCGCGCTTCGCGATCGTGTACCAGAGCCAGGCACCCAAAGATCTCGTCGGCCCCATCCGCTCGGGTCGCCGCCAGGACGTCGACCTGCTCACCAACCTCAACCACCCGGTGCTCGCGTGGGCCGGTGGCAACGCGTTCGTCACACAGGACATCGCTGACAGTGAACTCGTCAACATGAGCCAGACGTATTGCAACAAGGCATGTATGCGTGTCGACTTCACGAAGGCGCCATACAACCTGTACTTCGACATCACCAAGGCGTGGGAGAAGATGCCCGAGGGTGGCAAGACACCGCCCCAGCAGTTCCAGTTCCGCACCACTGGTGCCGCCCTGGCCGGCTCGGCAGCCACCGGTGTCGACATGACGATCGATTCGTACAAGATCAGCTGGACCTGGAACGACAGCACCAAGCGGTACGAGCGCATGCAGAACAAGAAGCCGGACACGGAGCGCAACGGCGACCTCGTCACCACTGAGAACGTGTTGATCCTGAAGATGGTCTACAAGTTCAGCGTCGGCAGTCCCGCAGCGCAGAGCGTCGGCAACGGCGAGGCCTTCCTGTTCACCGGCGGCAACATGGTGCACGGAACCTGGAGTCGCGCGAACAACCACGACGTGTACACGCTGACGGCTGATGACGGCAGCACGTTCCTGCTCACGCCCGGTCGCACGTTCGTCGAGTTGCCGCGCAAGGAAGACGTCATCACCCCGAAGTGAGTGCCGGTGCGGTCGGGGTTCAGCCCCGGCCGCCGCCGTCGACCACGATGCGCTGGCCGGTGAGGTACCCGGCGGCGCTGCTGCAGAGGAAGAGCACGACGCTGGACACGTCGGCGGGCTGACACGCCCGACCGAACGGTGAGGTGGCGTCGAGCGAACGCAGATCTTGTAGCTCCCGGTTACCGGTCTGCGCACGCGCCAGGCGCACCCCCATATCGGTCTCGACAATGCCCGGGGCGACGACGTTCACGTGGATGCCATGCGCGCGCTCTTCCTTGGCGAGTGTCATCGCCAACGCCTCCATCGCCGCCTTGCCCATGTTGTAGGGCGCGCCACCGGCATTGAGGTTGGTGGTGGCGATCGACGAGATCATCACGATGTCGCCACGTCCACGGGTGCGCATCGACGGCAAGGCCAACCGGCTGAGATGGTGCGGACCGATTGCATGCATGGCCACCACCCGAGCCACTTCGTCGGGGTCGGTGTCGGCCACGAACCGCCCACGCGAGGCGATACCTGCGTTGCACACGAGGATGTCGATGCCGCCGAAGTCGTCGATCACGTGCTGCACCATGCGGGTGCAGTCGTCGACCGACTCGACCGCTGCCTGGTAGGCCGCTGCTGCGCCGCCCGCAGACGTGATCGCGGCGACGGTGTCGTCCGCGGCCTGGGCGTCGCGTACGTAGTTGACGGCGACGGTGGCACCGGCCGCAGCCAGCACCTCACTGATACTGCGGCCGATGCCGCGGCTGCCGCCGGTGACGAGGGCGACGCGCCCGCGCAATGGTGTCGACTCATTCATCGCGCCATTCTGGCGCACGGGTTCCAGATCGTTGCCACTCGGTAACCTGGCGCCCGTGCAAGACGGAAGCCGCAAGGCCATCATCGCTGCGTTCTTCGCCAACCTGGGTATCTCGGTGGCCAAGTTCGTTGGGTTCCTCCTCACCGGTTCTGCCGGTCTCCTCGCAGAAGCCGGCCATAGCGTCGCCGACACCGGCAACCAGGGCCTGCTGATGTTCGGCTCCAAGCGCGGCAGGCGACCGGCCGACAGCGCCCACCCATTCGGCTACGGACCTGAGCGCTACTTCTGGTCGTTCATCGTCGCCCTCGTGCTGTTCAGCATGGGCGGGTTGTTCGCTCTCTACGAGGGAATCAGCAAGGTGCAACACCCACACGAGGTGGAGAGCGCCACCATTGCGTTCGTCATCCTCGGCGTCGCGATCCTGCTCGAGTCGTACTCGCTGCGCACCGCCGTGAAGGAAGCCAACCACGTGCGCAACGGCCGCACGTGGTGGAACTTCATCCGCACGGCGAAGGCCCCGGAGCTGCCCGTGGTACTGCTGGAAGACGTCGGCGCCGAGACGGGTCTGGTGTTCGCGCTGTTCGGCCTCACCATGGCAGAGGTCACCGGCAATCCTCGCTGGGACGCCGTCGGCTCGATCGCCATCGGCGTGCTGCTGGTGGGGATCGCCATCATCCTCGCGATCGAGATGAAAGGGCTCCTCATCGGCGAAGCGGCCAGCGACGAGGATCTCGTGGCCGTCAAGGTCGCGCTGTCCACGACACCACGAGTGCTGGGCATCATCCACCTGCGCACGATGCACCTCGGCCCTGACCAGTTGCTGGTCGCCGCGAAGTTGGAGTTCGACCACTCGCTGACAGTGGCGCAGTTGGCCCAGGCGATCGACGATGCCGAGCAGCAGTTGCGCGCCGCCGTGCCGATCGCGCTCACTGTGTACATCGAACCCGACATCCGCCGACTGTCCCAGGAGTGAGCGCCAAAGAAGCAGTGCTCGTCCCGACGACCCGACGGCGCCTCGAAGGACGGCCCCTGGGTCTGGCGGCACTGGGTGTCGTGATCCTGTTGTTCAGCCTCGGCTCCACGTTGGTCAAGCTGGCACACACACCATCGGTGGCGATCGCCTTCTGGCGCATGCTGCTGTGTTCGGTGATCTGGAGCGCCATCCTGCGCGTCAGCGAGCGACGCTGGCTGAACTGGGCCGATATCCGAGCGGCGCTGCTGCCGGGTCTGGCGTTCGGGTTGAACATCGTCCTGTTCTTCACCGGCGTCACCAAGACCACGATCGCCTCGGCCGAGTTCACCGGTGCGCTCACCCCACTGTTCGTCGTTCCGCTCGCTGCAGTGCTGTTCCATGAGAAGGTGCGGCTGGCCTCGTTCTCGTTCGGGTTGGTCTCGTTGGCCGGGCTGGCGGTGGTGTTGTTCAACGCTCCGTCCAACGGCGAGTTCTCATGGCGCGGGGTGGCCTGGATCGGGTGCGCGCTCGTGATGTGGACCACCTATCTGCTCACCAGTCGCACACTGCGCCAGGGCCGATCCGTGGCGACGGTGATGGCCTCGATCACACCTGTCGCCACGCTGGTCACCCTGGTGGTGGGTCTCGTGTTCGTACGTGAGGACCTCGTTGAGATCACCTGGCGATCGGTCGTGTTCATCACGCTGCTGGCCGTACTCACCGGCACCATTGCTCACGGGTTGATGGTGTTCGCACAGCGTTTGGTGCCGATCGGCGTCATCAGCATGCTGCAGGTCTCCCAGCCCGGGCTGTCGGTGCTGTGGTCGGTGTGGTTCCTCAGCAGCAGCGTGCGACCCATCCAGTTGGTGGGGATGGCCATGGTGGTGCTGGGGCTCGTGCTGGTGACGATCCAGACCCAACGCGACCGCGACTGACGGCTACACTTTCAGACAACCGAACGGGGAGCTCGCAGGAACGTGGGCTGAGAGGGTGGCCGCCGCCGCCGACCCGAGAACCTGATCTGGGTAATGCCAGCGGAGGGAGCCGATGAAACCGATGGCAGAGTCACCTCGCGATGCACCCCTGACTGCTGTCGTCGTCATCGGTGGCGGTCCACTGCACGCCCGCGCGCTCGCTGCACTCGAGGCGGTCAACACCGACGTGCGCATCATCGCCGCAGACAGCGGCCTGGATCACGCAGTGTCGGCCGGGTTACGGCCAGATGCACTCGTCGGCGACCTCGACAGCATCAGCGCGTCGGGGCGGATGTGGGCCTACGCCCACGAGTTGCTGATCGACACGCACCCCGAGGCCAAGGACGAGACCGATACAGAGTTGGCGCTGGCCGCGGCGGTCGCGCTCACCGACGCCCAGCACCTGTTGCTGCTCGGAGGGCTCGATCCACTCAGCGACGACCGGCTCGATCACCTGTTGGGCACCCTGCTCTCGTTGGGGCATCCGTCGCTCGGCCGCTTCAGCTCGGTCTCGGCGGTGGTCGGCTCATCGGAGGTCAGAGTGGTGCACGCAGGCCGGTCGCTCGCGCTGCCGCTCGACGGTGGCCAGACGTTTTCGCTCCTGGCACTGCACGGCGTCTGCACCGGCGTCACCCTCACCGGTGCCCACTGGCCACTGGCCGCGGCCACCCTCACCAGCACCGAGGCTCGCGGCCTCAGCAATATCTCCGATGGCGACACCGTCGTGCGGGTCGCTGACGGCGTCCTCACGGTGGTCATCCCATGAGCCAGCCGATGGGCCGTCCATCACTCCTGCTCGCCTCCCTTGCTGTCGTCAGCACGATGCTTGCCGCGTGCGGCGGTAGCGCACCGGCGACCACCGCCACCGATGGCCCCGTCACCATCACGCTCGTGGCCTACGACTCGTTCCCCACGAAGGACACCGCGCTCAACACGGCACTTGCGACGTTCACCGCCCAGACCGACATCACGGTGAACATCGTCACTGCCGGCGACGCAGGAACGATGGTCACCAAGGCCGAGCTCACCGCCGGCAACCCCGAAGGCGACGTCATGTGGGGCGTGGACAACACACTGTTGTCCGCCGCCACCGACGGCAAGATCTTCACCGACGCCCCCACCATGGTGGACTTCGGCGACGTGTGCGTGAACTACGACATCGCCTGGTTCCAGCAACACGAACTCACCCCACCGGTCACGCTCGACGACCTGATCAAACCTGAGTACAAGGACCTACTCGTGGTGGAAAACCCAGCTGCCTCGTCGCCCGGTCTCGCGTTCTTGTTGGCCACGATCGCCGCGTCCGGCGAAGGTGGATGGCAGACGTACTGGGAGTCGCTGACAGCAAATGGAGTAGAGGTCGCCGAGAGTTGGGACAGCGCCTACTACGAGCGCTTCAGCGGCTCAGCCGGCAGCACCGGGGACAAGCCACTGGTGGTCAGCTACGGCAGCAGCCCGCCAGCAGAGGTCGTGTTCGCCGACCCGCCGCGCACCGACGCACCCACCGGCGTCGCCGCCGGGACATGTTTCCGCCAGATCGAATATGCGGGCGTCTTGCGCGGCACGAAACACCCCGAGGCGGCCCGGCGACTGGTTCAGTTCCTCACCACACCGGCGTTCCAGCAGGAACTACCGCTCACGTTGTTCGTGTACCCGGCGAACAAGGCCGTGGCATTGCCCGCCGTGTTCCAGCAGTTCGCCGTGGTGCCGACCGATCCCTACACGCTGGAACCCGCGGATATCGCGGCCCACCGCGAACAATGGCAGGACGAGTGGAACGAGATCGTGCTGCGCTGAACAGACTGCCGCGCTGGGCAGTCCCCGCGTTGGCAGCGCTACCCGCCGTGGGGTTGGCGCTGTTCTTCGCGTACCCGGTCGGCACATTGCTGGCCCGAGTGCTGCATCCCGGTTCGGTCAGCGATGTACTGCACGCGCCCGGGCTGACGCGTGTGCTGTGGTTCACCGTCTGGCAAGCCGTCGTCAGCACGGTGCTCACACTGGTCGTCGGGTTTGCACCCGCCTACGTGCTCGCCCGCTACCGCTTCATCGGGAGGCGCGCGGTACTTGCCGTGGTCACCGTGCCGTTCATGCTGCCCACCGTCGTCGTCGGCGCAGCCTTTGTCGCACTGTTGCCCGACAACTGGCACGGCACTGCCCGTGCCGTGGTGGTGGCACATGTGTTCTTCAACATCGCGGTCGTCGTACGATTGCTGGGGTCGATGTGGGCAGTGGTGCCCGAAGGGATCACCGCTGCAGCACGCACACTCGGTGCGTCACCGTGGCAACTCCTGCGTCATGTGGTGCTGCCCCTGCTGCGCCCGGGCCTGTGGGCCTCGGCCACCGTGGTCTTCCTGTTCACGTTCACCTCGTTCGGCACCGTCCGACTGCTGGGCGGTCCGGCCAACACGACGTTGGAAGTGGAGATCGCTCGCCGGGCGACGCAGTTGGGCGACGTCGATGGCGCTGCGGTGCTGTCCGTACTGCAACTCCTCATCCTCGCTGCGGTGGTGTGGTGGTCCAGCAGATTCCAGCGGCGGACCGCAGTGCAGTTGCCCGGCGCGCCATCATTGCGCCGACCGCGCAGCCGCGAACAACGACGGCTCGTCGGAACCGTCGTGGCAGCCACCACGATCGTGATGGCCACACCGTTGGTGGTGATGGTCAGCCGTTCGTTCCGGCTCGGAGATCGCTGGTCACTGGCCGCATGGCGCACGCTCGGACGCACCGAGGTTCGTCCAGGAGTGAGCCTCGGCGTCGACCCACTGGCCTCACTGTTCGTCTCGCTGCGTTTCGCTGCACTGGCGGCGCTGTTGAGTGTGGTCATCGGTGGTCTGGCGGCGCTGGCGATCGGGTCGGCACGCCGTCACGGTCGCTTGCTCGACGTGGGCCTGATGCTGCCGTTGGGCACGTCCGCCGTCACCATCGGTCTCGGCATTCTCATTGCGTTCGACACTGCGCCGATCGACTGGCGGGCGCAATGGTGGCTGATCCCAGTCGGCCATGCACTCGTCGCCACCCCGTTCGTGGTGCGCGCTCTCGTACCAGTGCTGCGGGCCATCCCGGCCGAACAACGCAGTGCGGCCGCTGTGCTGGGGGCCTCACCGTGGCGAGCGTGGTGGGCAGTTGATGTGCGTCGCATCAGCGCACCATTGGCAGGCGCGGTGGGGCTGGCGGCGGCGATCTCATTGGGTGAGTTCGGTGCAACGACGTTCCTCACCCGGTCGGGACGCGAGACATTGCCGATCGCGATCGCCCGGTTGCTCTCCCGCGCGGGCGAGACGCCTCGTGCGCAGGGCTTCGCATTGGCGACGATGTTGCTCGCGGCAACCGCACTCATCATCGTCACCGCCGAGAGCCGAGTGTTCGGCGAAGGGGGCGTGCTCGATGCTCGAGGCGCGTGACATCACCGTCCGCTTCGACGAACGCAACGTGCTCGACCGCGTCTCGATCACGGTGGCCGACGGTGAAGTGGTGGCGCTGCTCGGCCCGTCCGGTGCTGGCAAGAGCACGCTGCTGCGTGTCATCGCCGGTCTGCTCGTGGCTGATGCAGGCACGGTGTCGCTGGATGGCGTCGACATCACCCGGATGGCATCACACCGACGCAACATCGGTCTGGTGTTCCAGGACGAGCAACTGTTCCCCCACCTCACCGTCGCCGGCAACGTCGGCTTTGGCCTGCGCATGCAACGCACACCGCGCGCCGAGGTCACGGAACGAGTGCAGGACCTGTTGGCACTAGTGGGACTGACTGGGTTCGGCGATCGCAAGGTGGGTGCACTCAGCGGTGGCGAAGCCAAGCGCGTTGCCTTGGCCCGCTCGCTGGCGCCGCGCCCACGGGTGCTGCTGCTCGACGAACCGCTGACCGGCCTTGATCGCGACCTGCACGACCGGTTGGCCACCGACCTCGCTGCACTCCTGCGGTCCACCGGCACCAGTGCGCTGCTCGTCACCCATGATCGCGACGAGGCAGCCGCGATCGCCGATCGCACGATCATGCTGGCAAGCTGAACAGATGACGTCAACACCCGTCCGGATTGGCTTCCTGGGTGCCGGGCTCATCGCTACGTACCATTCGAAGAGCCTGCACGGCAGCGGTATCTGGTGGGCGAGATGCAATCGGTCAGCGCGCACACTGCGAACTTCCACGGCTACGAAGGGATCGAGGACGTCGCTACCGCAGTGCTGCGGTTCACGAACGGTGCTGTCGGCACGCTGAACAGTGTGTGGCACGACGACCTCGCACGACCGAGTCTGCGACGCGTCGAGGTGTTCTGTGAGCGACGCCATGTCGTCATCGAGGGCATCGACTGGTCGACGCGATGTACGCGTCGGCAGCAGCGGGCGGCGAGGCTGTTCATCTATGAACGACGCAGTGCGCGATCCGGCGATCATCGAGCTGGC
>CAIXHI010000410.1 GCA_903919215.1 uncultured Acidimicrobiaceae bacterium | reverse complement strand
TCGATGCGCAGCCTGGTGCTACAAGGCGGCCGGATGACCCGCGAAGAACAAGCTCGCTTCGAGGCGCACCCGCAGTTCCGCGCTGCGGTACAGCTACGCGAGTGGGACGACAGTGCCAAGGTCGTGGGTCGCAACGACCCGGGCTTCGAGCACTTCATTCCAGTGCTGCACAGAGTCTTGCTGGACTCCTGAGCGACTCGCCACCTGGTCAGCCGAACGTCATCCGCGGGCGATCAGCGCGCCAAGGGCCGCGATGGCCACCACCAGACCCAACGCAGCCATCATCACGCTGCGACTGCGCGGCGCGAGTTCCAGGTCGCCATCCTTGCGCGGGGCGGTTGGCGGGCGCACCAGGGCCATCACGTTGCCGGCGAACAAGGCGCCGCCGAGCGCCAGCAGCAACCATACGATGAGGTTCTTCCCGAGGAACATGCCCACAGTCTGCCCGACCACGCCGAGGTGACGATGATCGGGTTTGGCGTCAGACACCGCGGGCGGCGTTGCCGAACTTGGTGTACTGACCGCGGAACACCAAGCGCGCCACGCCGGTCGGGCCGGAACGGTGCTTGGAGATGATCAGCTCTGCACTGGCCTTGTCGGGCGAGTCCCGGTTGTAGACCTCATCGCGGTACAGGAACATGACCACGTCGGCGTCCTGTTCCAGCGAACCGGATTCGCGCAAGTCGGCCAGCATCGGGCGCTTGTCCGCGCGCGACTCCAGCGTTCGGCTGAGCTGACTGAGCGCGATGATCGGCACCTCGAGTTCACGGGCCAAGATCTTGAGACCACGACTGATTTCACTGACCTCGAGTTGACGGTTCTCGGAGTTCGACCCGCCGCTCATCAGTTGCAGGTAGTCGATCATGATCAGCGCCAGGCCACCGTGGCGAGACTTCAATCGCCGCGCCTTGGCGCGGATCTCCATGACCGTGACGCGCGGGTTGTCATCGAGGAACAACGGCGCGCTGTCGAGGCGGTTGATCGCCTTGCCGATCTTGGTCCAGTCCGTCTCCGCCAGTCTCCCGGTCCGCAACTTCTGCGACTCGACCTCGGCCTCGCTCGACAGGATGCGTTGGGTGAGTTCCGCATGGCCCATTTCCAGGGAGAACACCAGCACCGGCTTCTGAGTGTGCTTCGCCACGTGCGTAGCAATGCCCAACCCCAGGGCTGTCTTTCCCATTGCGGGTCGGGCGCCGATGATGTTCAGCGTGCTGGGCTGCAGACCGGAGAGCAGCTCATCGAGGTCGTTGAAGCCAGTGGCCGTACCGGTGATGGTGTCGCCGCGCTCGAAGGTGGCCTGCAACTGATCCATCGCCAGTGGCAGCAGATCGGCGAGTTGGCGAGTGCTGTCGACCACGCGATCCTCGGCCACCTCGAACACCTTCGACTCGGCCTCATCGAGCGCCTTGGTGACGTCGTCGGGTTCCATGTACGCGAGTTCGGTGATCTCGCCGGCCACGCTGATCAGTCGCCGCAGCATCGCCGTGTCCTGCACGATCTTGGCGTAGCGACTGGCGTTGGAGATCGCCGGGGTGGCGTTCTGCAACTCGTTGAGGATCTGCGCCCCACCGACCTCGTCGAGCAGACCGTTGCGGCGCAACTCGTCGGCGACGGTGATGATGTCGACTGCATGGCCGTTGGCCATCAAGCCACGGATGGCCGAGTAAATGTGTTGGTGCGAAGGTTTGTAGAAGTGCTCGACATGCAGGCCCAGTTCGGCCACCTGACCAACGACATCGCGTGACAACAGCAACGCCCCGAGCAGGCTCTCCTCGGCAGAAAGGTTGTGCGGTGGCACCCGGCCGTCGGTGCGCCGAGGCGCCGAACGACTGGAGTCTCGCTGATTACTGGCCTCGCGTCGGAAGTCACTCATGATGCACCTACCTTGCCTTGTCGGGCCTGTGGATCGCTAGGGGGGTCAACCCTGTGGACGACCTGTGGACAAAGGAAATCTGTGGGCAGACAGCACAGCCCCGGTAATCACCGCGAAGGTTTACCGGGGCTGTGGACAACGCTATGCAGAGTGACTCCGCGATTACTTGGCGACGACCTCGATGGTGATCGGGAACTCGACGTCGTGGTGCAGCTTGGCCGAGACCTGGTAGGTGCCGGTGGTCTTGATGTGGTCGACGTGCAGTTGACGCTTGTCGAGGGCCACGTGGGCCTGCGACTCGACGGCAGCGGCGACATCGGCCGACGTGACCGAACCAAACAGACGACCCTCAGCGCCGGCCTTCACCTTGATGGTGAAGGTCTTGGCGACGAGTGCCTTGGCGACGGTCTGCGCGCTTTCGCGGTCCTGCGCATCACGCAGGTCGCGGGCACGACGCATTGAGGCTGCCTGGTCCACTGCACCGTCGGTGGCGATGAGTGCATGCCCCTTGGGGAGCAAGAAGTTGCGGCCATAGCCATCGGCGACTTCGACGATGTCGCCGCGCTTGCCGAGACCCTTGCGATCGGAACGAAGGATGAGTTTCATATCAGGCCTCCACCTCGTCGGCAGCGACTTCATCGATCTCTGCGGACTCAACCTCAGTGGCCTCGACCTGGCTCTCGCGAACCTGATCTTCACCACGCTCGCGACGGTTGTCGCCATCGCGCGGCGGGCGCGACGTGCGGGTCTGCGAGACGCGCTTGGTGTACGGCAACAGTGCCATCTCACGCGCGTTCTTGATCGCGTTGGCGATCTCACGCTGCTGCTGCACCGTGTTGCCCGTGACCCGACGGTTGCGGATCTTGGAGCGGTCGCTCACGAAGCGGCTGAGAAGGTTGACGTCCTTGTAATCGATGTACTCGATCTTGTCGGTGATGAGGACGCTGGTCTTCTTCTTGAACTTCTTCGGGTTGGCCCCATCTTTGGGCGCCCTCGGCTTGGTCTTCTTGCTGTTTTGGTTATTCGCCATCGGTCAATGCTTTCTCGAAAATCTCGAACTGGTTCAGAACGGCTCTTCGTCGCCGTACACAGGATCAGGAACGCGGCCACCGCCGCTGCTGGCACCACCACTACTGCTGCCGCCGGAGCCACCAGAGCCACCGTCGCGAGCGATCTTCTCGATCTCGACGCGAGCCCACCGCAAGGAGGGCCCGATCTCGTCGGCGTTGACTTCGACGACGGAACGCTTCTCGCCTTCCTTCGTCTCGTACGAACGCTGCTCGAGTCGACCGGTGACGATGATGCGATGCCCCTTGTTGAGGGAGGCGGCAGCATTCTCACCGAGCGTGCCCCAGGCAACGACGTTGAAGAACGACGTCTGTTCCTGCCACTCGTTGTTCACCTGATAGCGGCGATTGACGGCCAGCCCGAAGCTGGCGACGCCGCGGCCACCGGTGGTGAAGCGGAGTTCGGGATCGCGGGTCAGTGTGCCCACGAGAGTGACGGAGTTGTCGGCCATGGTGGAGGCTCCTTACGGAAAGGTCGGCGTGGTGCCGGGAAGGATCAGGCCGCGGCCATCATGCCGCGACGAGCTGCCTCGGCGTCGGGAAGACGCAGCAGCTTGTGGCGCACGAC
>CAIXHI010000409.1 GCA_903919215.1 uncultured Acidimicrobiaceae bacterium | reverse complement strand
GCAGGCTGCACACCACCACCTCGTGGCCGGCACGATGCATTGCTCGCGCCAAGCCGTCGACGTGGGCGGCGATACCTCCCACGACGAGCGGCGGGTACTCCCAGGAGAACATCACGACGCGCACGGCTGCGAACGTAGCAGTGACCACTCGCGAGAAGTGGGGGCGTGTGCCCTACCATCGGAGACGTGATCCTTTCCGATCTCGACCTGCATCTCTTCAACGAGGGAACCCACCGGCGGCTGTGGGAGTGTCTCGGGGCGCAGCCTCAGCCGACCGGTGGCGTGCGATTTGCTGTGTGGGCACCCAATGCCTCTGCCGTGTTCGCACAAGGTGATTGGAATGGTTGGGGTGAAGGCACGCCGCTGGAACCGCAGGCCGGCTCCGGTATCTGGGCTGCGGTCGTCGCCGATGCCGAGCCCGGGCATCGCTACAAGTACTCCGTCGCCGATGCGCATGGCCGCTACATGCTGAAGGCCGACCCGATGGCGCAACAGACGGAATGTCCGCCGTCGACCGCCAGTGTCGTGCCGTCGCCGGTTCCCTACGAGTGGGACGACGGCGACTGGATGTCGCACCGTACCCACGCGCCAGGGTCGCCGCTGCGCATCTACGAGGTGCATCTCGGTTCGTGGCGGTGGGGGGTCGACACCTATCACGACCTCGGCAACGCGCTCGCCGACCATGTCTCAGCGATGGGGTTCACCCACGTGGAGTTGATGCCGGTAGCCGAGCATCCGTTCGGGGGGTCGTGGGGCTATCAGGTCAGCGGGTACTACGCGCCGACGGCTCGCTATGGCACACCGCACGATCTGAAGGCGATGATCGACACGCTGCACCGCCGCGGCATCGGTGTCATCGTCGACTGGGTGCCGGCGCACTTCCCGAAGGACGACTGGAGCCTGGCCCGCTTCGACGGCACGGCGCTTTACGAACACTCCGACCCGCGTCAGGGCGAGCACCCCGACTGGGGCACGTACGTCTTCAACTACGGGCGCACCGAAGTGCGCAACTTCCTCGTCGCCAACGCGCTCTACTGGCTGCACGAGTTCCACATCGACGGCCTGCGTGTCGATGCCGTGGCCAGCATGTTGTACCTCGACTACTCGCGTCCTGCCGGTGGCTGGGTCCCGAATCGCGAAGGCGGTCGCGAGAACCTCGACGCCATCGCCTTCCTGCAGGAACTCAACACCGCGGTGAAGGCCGAGGCCCCCACGGCGATGGTGATCGCTGAGGAGAGCACCGCGTGGCCCAAGGTGACCCAACCTGTCGAGCACGGTGGGCTCGGGTTCACCCACAAGTGGAACATGGGGTGGATGAACGACACCCTCGCGTACATGCACCACGAACCGGTGCACCGCCAGTGGCACCACCGCGAGATGTCGTTCGGTCTGCTCTACGCGTTCAGCGAGCGCTTCGTGCTGCCGCTCAGTCACGACGAAGTGGTGCACGGCAAGGGAAGCCTGCTGTCGAAGATGCCCGGCGACGACTGGCAACGCTTCGCCAACCTGCGTGCGATGTACGCCTGGATGTGGGCGCAGCCCGGTGCGCCGCTGCTGTTCATGGGTGCCGAGATTGCACCGTTCACAGAGTGGAACGAGAGCCAGGGTCTGCCGTGGCACCTGCTCGAACATGCGCAGCACCATGGCGTGTTGGATCTGATCATCGAGCTGAACCGGCTGAGTCGCGAGTGGCCGGCGCTGTACGAGCGCGACCATGAACCGACCGGCTTCCAGTGGCTCGACGCAGACGATGCGGCCAACTCGATGTTCGCGTTGCTGCGTTGGGGCTACGCCGGTGGCAAGGCCGTCGCGTGTATCGCCAACTTCACGCCCGTGCCGCGTACCGGCTACCGGGTCGGGTTGCCGTGGTCGGGTACCTGGGACGTGCTGCTCGACACCGACTCACCGCACTTCGGTGGCAGTGGGTTCGGCTTCCGGCTCGACGGGGGTCGCTATGAAGCCACCCCCGATATGCCGTGGCAGGGTCAGAAGGCGTCGATCGTGCTCGATGTGCCGCCGCTGTCGGTCATCTGGTTGGGGTCTACTCGACCGTGATCTCGCCCTGGCGCGATGAGCGCCTTCGTGCAGTCGCCGCCGCGTGCGTGACCCTCGGGTTCGCGATCGGCGTATTCGCGATCTCCTTCGGCGTCAGTTCAGTGGCGGCCGGGGCCACCGTTGGCCAGACCTGTGCGCTGTCGTTGCTGGTGTTCACCGGCGCGTCGCAGGTGTCGGCCGTCAGCGTGATCGGCTCGGGTGGCACGGCCGCGTCGGCATTCGGTGGGGCGGCACTGCTGGCTGCCCGCAACGGCGTGTATGGCCTGGCGATGGCTCCGCACCTGAAGGGTCGTCTGCCCACCCGCCTGATCGCCGCGCAGTTGACGATCGACGAGTCCACCGCCATGGCGGCGGCGCAGGAGGACGAGGCGCACAAGAGCGCGGCCTTCTGGATCACCGGTCTCAGCGTGTACCTGTTCTGGAACGTGGGCACGCTCATCGGGGCTTTGCTCGGCACGGCGATCGACCCCGCGACGTACGGTTTGGACGCTGCCTTCCCCGCGGCCTTCGTCGCGATCCTGTTCCCGTTGCTGCGTCAGAAGCGGCCGATGATGGCGGCTGCGATCGGCGCCACGGTGTGCTTGGTACTCATTCCGTTCACGCCCGTGGGTGTGCCCATCCTGTGCGCCGCGTTGGCGATTCTCGTGGGAGTTCCCGAATGAGTTGGACATTCGTGCTGCTGCTGGCAGCCACTGCGTACGCGTTCAAAGTGCTCGGCCTGGTGCTGGTGGGTGATCGCACGTTGCCGCCGGTGATCGATCGTTGCCTCGCGCTGATCCCTGCCGCGCTCATCGCCGCGATCGTGATGCTGAACACCTTCGCCCACGGGCAGCACCTGCAGATCGATGCTCGCGCCGCTGGTGTCGGCGCGGCCGTCGTCGCCGCCTGGCGCAAGGCCCCGCTGATCGTGGTGATCGTGATCGGCGCCGCCGTCACCGCCCTGGTCCGCAAATACGCATGACCCCCGCTGGTCCGGCCCCGCGAGGGTCAGCGACAGTCGACGGCCACGTGCAGTGCCGCGCAGATCTCGGTCATCCGGTGTCCGCTGAGTGAGCCGATGCGGTCGGTGAGCACGGCGACCGACACGTTCTCCACCGAGTCGAGGTTGGCCACGCAGGAACGTGGCACAGGGTCGACGGATGGATCGAGCAGTACCTCGCTGGGCAGCCCGCGGATGGTGGTGGTGCACGGCGCGATCAGCGTTCGGCGCAGACGCGGGATCGCCGTGTCGCGCGACAGCACGATGACGGGCCGGCGGCCGATGTTGGGCAGTTCACACCACCACACATCACCCCGCTGGGGCAGGCTGCTCATCGGGATGCAGTGACTGCGTCGTGGAACGAGCCGAGGTCGCCCCACGCGTCGGACACGTCGATCGGGTGCAACTCGTATGCCGATCGGTAGGCCGCATCGATCGCCGCGGCACGTTCGCGAGCGAGCAACGCGGTGAGTGCGTCGTCGATGATCAGCGCGTCGGTGGCGCCTGGGTGCAGAGCGCGAACCCGCATGAGCAGTTCGTGGTCGACGGTGGTGCTGATCCGTGTGCGAGCCATAGCATGACTATGCCACGGATGTGCTACATCGACAACCGCGGAGAAGGGATGGAACCCGGGAGGGGTGTCGTGCATCGTTGGGGGTGATGATTCCCACGAACGTGCGCCCGTTGCGAGGTCCGGCCAATGAGGCCGACGCGCGGTTCGCGGCGTTCTACCGGGCCGAACGCCCGGCGGCGGTGCGGCTGGCGGCGCTGCTGACCCAACGGGTCGCGGCGGAAGACGTGGTGCAAGACGCGTTCGTCGGGCTATACCCGCGCTTCGACCGTCTGGACAACCCGGCGGCCTACCTGCGCGTGGCGATCCTCAACGGGTGCCGGCAGATGCATCGCCGGCGAGCCGTGGAGCTCGACCGAATGCCTCGCCTGGTCGCCCCCGGCTTCGACCACCCGGAACTTCCGGCGTTGGCCGATGCCGTCGCCTTGTTGCCCTATCGCCAACGGGCCGTACTGGTGCTGCGCTACTGGCTCGACCTGTCGGAGGACGACATCGCCGAAGCCCTCGGGTGCCGCCCCGGAACCGTGAAGTCATTGTCGTCTCGCGCTCTCGAGCGCCTCGGAAAGGAAGTGGAGCGATGAAGTCGACGAACGTCGAAGCCCAAGTGCGCGAGCTGTTCACCCATCAGGCCGCAGGCGTGCAGCCAGGCGAGGCCGACTGGGGCGACATCCAGGTGGTGTCCTCCGCATCGTCGGGTCGCCGCCGTCCGGCGGGCATGTTGCTCGCCGCCGCCGCCTCGGTGGTGCTGCTGTTCGCAATCGGGTGGGTGGTCACCCGTCCCGGCACCGACGGCGGTGCCGGCGACGGTGGCAACGCTGCCCCGGCGATCGACGTGTCGTCGCCCCAGGTGCAGCTGACCGCCGACTCGCTGGTGGTCGACGTCGGGGGTCAGCAGTACAGCCCCTCGGTGGGTCTGCAGGGCTACTCCGACCCCGGTGACGCGACGTATCAGACGCTGGAGTTGGCGTGGCAGCAGCACGACACGGAGATGTGGCTCTACCTCTACTTCGCTCGCGACGCAGCGACCGGCAACTGGAGCGTCACCGAGATCCGGGTGCGTGACGGCGAGCCGGCGGCGACCTCCGACTGGGTGACCAGCACCCCCGGTTCGTTCACGCTGGCCGCCGCTGCCGATGGCGCGTATGCCGGCACTCTCGACCTGCAGCTCACCGACGGCAGCCAGCCGGCGCACCTGACGATCACCGGCATGCACCTGCGGCCGTTCGTCACGTACGGCCCGACCATCGGAGCCGGCAATGCGGCGCCGAGCGTCACAGTGGTCGGCGAGGTCATGGCGACCACGACCACCTCGATCGGCTGAGACGACCCCTGTCGCCCGCCCAGGTCGGGTGCGATTCGTGTCGCTGCTGTCCGGCCCAGCTCCCACGGGTGTGATTCGTGCCAGCGTGTGGCACGAATCGCACCCGTTGAAGGGCACCCGCCAGCGCGGTTCAGGCGGCTTCGACGAGGGTGCGCAGGCCGCGCAGGTTGCGCCGCCAGATCGCGGCCAGCACGACCTTGCCGCCGATGAACGCGCCGACCGGGCCGCCCATCCACCACGGGAACACGAGCGTCTCTTCCCACGTGAAGCGAGTGCGGCGGTCGAGGTCGATCGGGGTCAGCGTGAAGCGGCCTTCGCCCTTCACCATGCCGGTGTGGCGCACGCCCATGGCGCTACCAGGCTCCCACTCGGTGAGTTCCATCCGGTCGACGAGCTTGAACGGCCCGACCTTGGTGTCACACAGGAACTCGGTGCCGACACCGCGGGTTTGCTCGCCGATGAAGCGGATGGCAACGGCGTCGTGCATCCAGTCGACGTGGCGTTCGACGGGTTCGACGACCTGCCACACGCGCTCGGGAGTCGCGTCGATGTCGACGCTGACGCAGATGCGGGCCACGGCAGGACTACGCCCGGACGGACACGTGGCGGAGCTGAACGGCGGCCTGCTCGGGCGGCACGATGTTGATCATCACGCCGGTTCCACGCTCGAACCCGGCCGTGGTGACCAGCTTCGGGAACAGGTGCACGTGCCAGTGATACGCACCGTTGTAGTGGTGCGGCGCCGTGTGGAACACGAGGTTGTAGGCGATGTCGCCGTGGATCTCGCGCATGGCGAGCAGCGAGTCGCGGATGGCGATACCCATCGCCCGCAGGGTGTCGTCGCTGCTGTCGGTGAGGTGCAGGTCGTGGCTGCGCGGGATGAGCAGCAGCTCGAACGGTGCACCGGCCCAGAACGGGCTGATACAGACGGCATCGTCGGTGGCGAAGATGACGCGGGTGGCATCCACCAGTTCGGCCTCGACGGTGGCGCACAGGATGCAGCCGCCCTCGAAACGGGTGAAGGCACGCTCTTCCTCGATCATCTCGCCCGGCACGAACGGCAGTCCCAACAGCTGACCATGCGGGTGCGCCAGCGAGGCACCGGCCTCACGGCCGTGGTTGATGATCACCTGGGTGTAGCGGACGTGGCTCTTCGCAGAGTGTTCCTGCAGACGGTGCTTCAACATCAGCATGATGTCGCCGGCTTCGTCGTCGGTGGAGAGGTGCACTCCACCCTCGTGGTCTGGTGTGTACACGAACACTTCGTGGATACCGCTGGCCTCGGCCTGCACGTGCACCGGACCGAGGTGATGCACGGCGAACGGCTCGTCGCCGTCGAACGCCGGGTACAGGTTGGGGATGACCCGCATACGCCAGTGGCCGCCCTCGTCGACGGTCTCGAGCGCTGAAGGGGTGGCCTCTTCGTGGCCCGGGCAGAACGGGCACGGGCGCTCGGGCCCGGATTCGATCTGGGCAACGCGTGGGGCGAAGTCGGACGGCCGTTCGGCCCGATCAGCAACGATCGTGACCCAGCGACCCGTCAGCGGATTCAAGCGAAGGTGACTCACAGTGCTGTCAGCCTACGACCTACTCTCACAGTGGGGGCGGACGGGGGCCGAATTCACACACCGTTCGCCACCGTTCGCCAACCCACGTCAGCGCGAATACACGCTGACGTGGCGCTGACTCTCCGGCCCGAACGGCGTCCGGTCGAAGGATTCCCACCGTTCGCGCAGTTGCAGCCCAGCCGCAGCGGCCATCTCGTCCAGTTGCGCTGTTGTCGCCCAGCGAATACTCCACGGGCGCAAGCGCACCCCACCCGCCTCGGTGATGTCGACGTACTGCCCCTCGGCCCGCTGAGTCTCGGCATCGGACGTACTGACGCTGAGCACCACGCGGTCGGCAGCGACCGACCGTACCGATACCCCGCTGCCAGCATCGTGCTGCGGGTCGGGAACGAAGGCCTCGACCACACAGCAACCCTGCGGCCCGAGGCGGGCGGCGGCGGCGGCGAAACATTGCTGCTGGCGCTCTGCGCTCAGCAGGTTGAAGAACGTGTTATAGGCGACGAACACGAGCCCGAATGGTCCGTCGGGCATGGCCTCCACCATGTCGCCCAGGTGTGCCACCACATCGCCGCCGCCAACCTTGGCGGCCAGCTGCTGGAGCATCGCCGCGCTGGTGTCGAGACCATGCACTTCCAACCCGGTGGCAGCCAGTGGGATCGCCAATCGACCGGTGCCCACCCCGAGCTCCAGCACCCGCGCACTGCCAGCAAGATCGGCGAGTGTGGCGGTGGTGGATTCGATGTCGCTGATGCCGTGGTACCACTCGTCGTAGACATCGGCGAAGGCATCGCCGTAGCTGGCGTCGTGGTACCCGAGCATCGCACCATCATGACCACTGCGGTCCGCCATGCCAACGTTCAGGGTCAACATCCGCGAGCCGACGTGATGCGTCAGAATGTCGCCGTGAGTCAATGGGCGGGGATCGAGTCGGGCAACGAGGTGGCTTCGCCGCGCCCGACACCGGCCAACGGCCCGACGCGCACCGTGCCTCGGTTGCGGCGCAGCGAGCGGATCATCGTCGGGGCGATCGATGGTGGGGCCCACGTCCTGCAACGCCGTGGCCGCGACATTCTGCTCGGTTCGGCGGCGCTGATGCTGCCGATGGTGGCCATGTACGTCGCACTGTCGGTGCTCGCCTTCGGGCAGTTCGACCGGTACGAACGACTCGTCGGTGATCGTGGCTATCTCGGGGTGGAAAAGGGTCTTGGCCTGATCGCGATCGGTGTCGAGTCGCTCACCGCCCACCTCGTCGGCGCGTACGCAGCGGCGTATCTGGTGCGCTATCAGATGGGCGGCGAGCCGCGTTCGCGCCAGGTCTTGGCCGCGATCCTGCGTCGCCTTCCGGTGTTGGTGGCGACCTGGTTGCTCGAGCGCGGCGTCCCATTGCTGCTGGTGGGGTTGCTCTATCTGAACTCGGGGAGCTCGGTGCTGACAGCCGTCGCGGTGCTGTTCTCGCCGCTGCTGGTCCTGGTGATGTCGTGGACGCTGTTCGTGGCGCCGGTCGTGATGTGTGAGGACGCCGGCATCGGTGCGTTCCGTCGGGCACGTCGTCTGGCCGGTGCCCGGCTCGGGTCGGTGTACTCGTTTGTGTGGGCCAGCACGTTCATGTCATTCGTGCTGTTCTCCGGAATCGCCGCGTTCCCTGCGCTGGCGCAGTCCACGAAGCTGATCACGTTCGGCTCGTATGGATGGCTCGCTCAGGGGGTGGCTGCGCAGATGGCGTTGCTCATCGTCGTGCCGTTCTCGGCCGTCGCCACCGCGCAGATGTACCTGCAGACGCGTGTTCACGCCGAGGGGCTCGACATCGTGCTGGCGGCCGACCGAGCGTTCGGGGCGCACTCGTGATCCGCGTGTCGACCGCTCCGCCGCCGACTGACCCGCTGGGGCCGATCGGTCAGGACGCGGACAAGGTGCGCGACGCTGCCTGTCACATCGTCAGTCAGAACGCGGCATCGTGCACACCGACGACTGCGCCCAGACCGACGACGCCCTCGCACGGAACGGGCAACTTCGACGTCGTCGGCACGCTGTTGTGGATCCTGCTCGCAGTGGCGGTCGTTGCCTTGGTGGTGCTGTTGGTCCGCTGGGGTGGCCAACGCACCGGCCGATGGAAGCGCCGTGCCGAGCAGCACGCCGACGCGGATCCGACGGACGACGACGTGGTGGAGGCGCGAGTGGTCGCGATCGACCGGTCGAAGGAACCGGGGGAGTGGCGCTCCGAGGCCGATGAACATCGGCGCGCGGGTCGCTTCCGTGATGCGGTCCGCTGCCGCTATCGAGCGCTCGTGGGCGATCTCGCGAGGCGGGGACTGATCGATGAGATTCCCGGGCGAACCACTGGTGAACATCGTGACCAGATGCGCGAGGTGCGGCCAGCGGTGTCACCCGAGTTCAACGAGGCGGCCGAGTTGTTCGATGGTGCGTGGTACGGCCACGTCGATGTTGACGCAGCTGATGACGACCACTTCACGGCGCTGGCTCGCAACGTGATGGCCGCCGCGGAGGGGCGCACATGAGCACCCGTCGCGCCAGTACCGGTTCGGGTGGCGGGACCCGTTCCGGGATCACCGCGGTGCTGCTGGTGGCCGCAGCAGTGGCGATGATGTTGTTGGTGAGGGCGCGGCCTGCGACCCAGCCGTTCGACCCACGCAGCGATGCGGGGTCCGGGACGCGTGGGTTGGTGATCCTGCTCCGTCAGGAAGGGGCGTCGGTGGATGTGGTGCACAGCGCTCCCGGCCCCGGAACCGACGGACGTGTGCTCGTGCTGCAGGACCGGTTGAGCGATTCACAGCACCGCGATCTGCTCGCGTTCGCCGCCGCCGGTGGCGTGGTGGTGATGGCCGATCCGGGCAGCACGCTGCTGGGTCCGCAGATCACGACCGCCACCGTGGGTGATGGGACGAAGCCGCCGATACGTGACCTCGCTGCGGAGATTGTCGTGCCGGTCGCATCCTGCGATATTCCTGCGCTGCAGCACCTGCGCGGCCTGTTCGTGCTGCACGGCGTGTTGTTCGATGGCGCCGGTTCCGTTCGCCACTGCTTCGGGAGCGACGGCTCGTTCGTGATCGTTCACCCGCATGGCACCGGGGTCATCGTGCAGTTGGGTGACAACGCATTGTTCACCAATCAACTGCTGCGCTATGCCGACAACGGGGGACTCGCGACCGCGCTGCTCGTGCCGTCGCGGGGTGCCAACGTGAGCATCCTCGTCGGTGATGGCCCGGCACCGCCGTCGCCGGCCGGCGCGAGCGGTGGCGGTCAGCAGAAGTTGGCCGATCTCGTGCGACCCGGTGTGTGGATGGCCTTCGCCCAGCTCGCGCTCGCCTTCGTGGTGTTCGCAATCGCGCGCGCTGTTCGGCCGGGCCGCCCGGTGCGCGAACCCGAGCAGGTGCCGATCGCCGGTAGCGAACTGGTGGTGGCCACCGGTGTCCTGATGCAACGTGCTCAACATGCCTCGCGGGCCGCGAGCCTGTTGCGTTTCCAGGCCCATCGCACACTGTGCGAACGTCATCACCTTGCTTCAAGCACCCCGGTGTCCGTGCTCGATGCGGCGATCACCGACGGCTCGCCGTTGTCGCCAGGCACCGTGACCGAGGTGCTTGAACGCGAGGTCCACGACGCCGCTGGCTTGTTGCGCCTCAGCAACGACCTCCGCTCGATCCAGATTCGAACCGCCACAGAAGGAGCCCATCAGTGAACGACCAGGCCGTGAACGATCAGCAACGATCACCGCTCGACGCTGTGCTCGCCGTACGCAACGAGGTCTCCAAAGTGGTGGTGGGGCAGGACGGCACACTCACAGGTGTCATCGCAGCCCTGCTAGTGAACGGCCACGTGTTGCTGGAGGGTGTGCCTGGCGTGGCCAAGACACTGCTCGCCAAGAGCCTTGCCGCAGCGTTCGACATGCAGTTCACCCGGCTGCAGTTCACTCCCGATCTGATGCCGAGCGACGTGATCGGTCAGCAGCTCGTCACTCAGTCGGCGGGG
>CAIXHI010000408.1 GCA_903919215.1 uncultured Acidimicrobiaceae bacterium | reverse complement strand
TGAACGACCGACTCACCGTCAGCGGGTTCGCCGGGGTCGGCGGGGTGGAGGCCGCTGGTGGCGCGAACCCTCGGCTGATGGCAACCAGCGCGAGCGCGAGCAACAGGCACACGCCGAGCGCGACAGCCGACGACGGAGGGGCGACGGCGACCATGTCAGACGACCCTCCTGACCGGTTCGTCGATCTCGTGCCACCAATGCGTGGAGAAGTCGGGGGTGTGCGCGAGCAGTCGTTCCAGCATCGGCCGCTGGGGTTCGGAGGCGGGTCGGGGACGCCGCTCGGTGACACCGGGGCGAACGGCGAACAGGCGATGCATCACGAAGCGGGCACCGTCCTCCTCGACCGACGGCGCGGCGATCTCGGTGACCGTGCGCCCCGATCGGTTGTCGCCCGAGACATGCACCACGAGATCGATGCTGCGGTACACCTGCCAGCGAGCCATCCGCAGTTCGGCACCGTTGTGATAGGCGATCAGCTCGGCCAGTCGTTCGACGCCATCCTTGGCCGAGCCACCGTGCACCGTGGCCATCGCGCCTTGGCCGATCGACATCGCCTGCACGAGTGCCCCACCTTCGGCCCCACGCACCTCGCCGACGACGATCCAGTCGGCGCGGGTACGCACGGCGGGCACCATCATCGCGTGGCACGAGATGCCGACACCGTCGCTCGTGCTCGGCACCCGCGACTGATAGGCGTGCACGAACCGATGGCGGCCCATCTTCGCGAGGTTCAACTCGAAGTCGGTCTCGACGGTGACGATCACATCGTCCTCATCGATCTCATGCACCAGGGCGCGTAGCAGGGTTGTCTTTCCAGAACCCATGCGGCCGCACACGACCACTGTCATGTCGGCGGCGACCGCTGCCCGCAGCAACGCTGCAGCGCCGTCGTCGAGCATTCCTCGCTCGGCGAGGTCGGCGAGCGACATACCGAACACCGCTGCACGGCGGATGGTGATCAGCGGGCGCTGCACCACGTCGAACCCTTCGCCATGGAAGCGGATACCCGGCTCAAGTTCGAGGTCGACGAACGGGCTCTCGCGATTGAACGGTCGTCGCCGCAGAGTGGCCGTGTCGTAGATGATGCGCTCGAGGTCGCGATCGCGACGCACGATCGGCGGCAGCATCTGATGGGTGCCGTCGGCTCGCTCGACCCGCACGGGATCCGCGCCGAACACCAGCACGTCAGTGACCTGCGGGTCGCGCAGGACAGTGAGCAGACGTGGAAGGCCGAACATTTCGGACACCACGAGCTCGATCAGCGTCTCGTGCTCCGCGGCCGTGAGTGGCGCCGAGCGGGCGACCATCCGTTGCTGGTTCAACTCGGGTAACACCGTGCGGTCGAGTACCTCGCGGGTGAGTTCCTCGCGCAGATCGCGTTCGCGCGCAGTCTCATCGCGCGTCGCAGCGGGGAACCGGTCGCCCCACTGCCGACGCACGTCGACCGCGAGCTGATCGAACTCTTCGTCGGTCATGCCGCGGCCTCCCCATTCGAGGCGTTCGTCAGCACCTTCGTGGCGAGCAGTTGGGTCGCCTGCACCAACGAACTCCTCCGCAGACGGCGATCGGAGTGCGCTGCGCCGCGGTGCAGTAGGTCGACTGCGTTGGTGTCCCACGGCAGCCAACCGACGCAGCGGTCGCCGAGTTCGCTGGACAGTGCCGAGCGCGAGAAGGCGACACCCGACGGAGACTCGACCACCACCAGCTGACACCGCTGCCCCTGCAATCCGGCGTCGGACGGCGACACGCGACCGCCAGCGCGGAGCCACTCGTCAGAGGCCACCACTGCGCTGACCTCGGCGCTCGTCACCAACAACACCTGGTCGGCCGACTGCAACAGCGGCCACGCCGGCGTACCCGCACGCATCCGACCGACATCGACCACCACCGTGCCGGTGAGCTCTCTGAGTGCGGGGATCCAGGGCAGCCGCGGCTGGTGGCAAGCGAAGGCACGAAACGAATCGGCGGGAGCGGTCACCACACTCACTTGGCCGACCATCTGAACGACTTCGTGGAGCGCCTCCACGGCCGTCGCACGATCGGTGGGAAAGGCGACTCGCTCGAGACCACCGATGGCGAACGGGGCCAGGTGCACCCGACCGGCGAGTACTCCACCAGCGGGATCGGCCTCGACGAGCCACGCACCATCCGGGTGCAGCGCCGCTGCTGCGGACGCAAGTGCGAACGCAGTGGTCGTGGCGCCGAACCCACGGAACGAACCGACCGCGATGATCACGACCCGGCCTCCGCCGACCGCACCACCAACACGAGTTGATCGGTGGCAGCCAACTGAGCGACAGCAACTGCGCTCGCCTGATCGACTGCGAACGTGACCGACAGGTTGCCGTCGGCACCGACTTCGGCATCCACAACCCGCACATCGACCGGCGCCATCGTCGCCGAGACGTCGATGGGCGCAGCGACGGCAGCGTCGCCGCGGGCGAGGCCCGAGGGGTACCGACCGGCCGCCAGCACTGCCCCGACACGTTGCTCGTGGGCACCCAGCGCAGCAACGTTGCTCCACATACCCACTTGCACAAGTGCTCCGGGAGTGAGGTCGATGGCCGCCACCCGCCCGACAAGTGCCTGCAGCGATGCGGCCGGAACCAGGCCATGCACTGCCCCGTCGTAGGCGACACCGGCCACCGTGAGGTCGGCTGCTTCCAGCACGTGCCCGGCCTTCACCTCGCGCGCCACCTGCACCACCTGCACACGGTCGGCCGCCTGCGACAAGCCCCACGCCACGAGCACACCGGACAGCACCACCAGTGCTGCGCCCAGCGCGAGCCACTGGGTGTGCACCTTGCTGCGTACGCGAGTGCCCTTCGCTGCGTTCATGACCACCACCGCCCGATCGGGAGTACGAGTGCCAGCGCCCATCCGAGCCACAGCGATGGACCCAGCGGCAGCCGAGCGCGTCCAGCCACCACGCCGACAATCCCTGCTGACGCGGCGGCGAGTGCGACGGCGATGGGGGCCGCGACCGGCCCGGCAGTCGCAGTGGCGAGGCCGACCACACCAGCCATCTTCACATCGCCCATCCCGACCCCGCGAGTGAGTCGCACCAGCAGCATCAGCCCGCCGGCCACGGCCAACCCCACGACCGCGCCGCCCAGCACCCGGTCGACCATGGCGGCCACAACGCCGGCGACCGCGGCGACTGCGAGCAACGCGTTCGGCAGACGCTGCTCGTGCACATCGACCAGGGCCGCGATGGCGAGCAACACACCCACCAGTCCGAGCGCCAACTCGGCCACCACCAGCCGACCAGCGAGGTGCCCGATGACCGACGACGACACCACCGCCAGTGCCCACGCGATGCGCACCGCCGGCCCGGCTCCAGCACGTGCCGCGACCACCCGTGCGAGCGTGGACACGGGTTCGGCCCGTTGCGAGTTGCAGGTAATCATTGTCCGACCTCCGCCAAGAGGGCCCGATGGAAAGCTGATTCTTTGGACAGGTACAGCACAATGTCAACGACTTGATGAAAACTTGACGAGCCCTGCACATTCCTACTGGGTACGACGAGATGGCCGATCCGGCAGAATCTTCCGTCCGGACCGCCGACATAGAGCTCACATCGGTCCCGCCGAGCCGATCATTCCCTGTGGGCGCGTGGGTGTTCGGGCGGTAGTCTGTCGCACGTCTGGAGAGGTGCCCGAGTCAGGTCGAAGGGACCGCACTGCTAATGCGGAGACCGCCTTCAAGTGGTCCGTGGGTTCAAATCCCACCCTCTCCGCGCAAATGAAGGCCCGGTGGCATCTGCCACCGGGCCTTCGTCGTTCCCCTGACAGTCGTCATCGTTTCGACACACTGTTGCATTCGCGTTACGAACCGTGTGTACACTTCGGCATCTTCCAGTGGCCGACCGGGTCTTCCGGCCGACGAGCGGGCAAAAGGTGGTGACCGAGATGTTCGATCAAGATGATGAGTCCCGCGGGTTCTGGGACGACGAACCCACTCGCCCGCTCGAGCGCCTCGCTGCACGGCTGAAGCCTGCCGGATCGCCTCCCCCGGCACCCACCCGCCCCTGGCCCAGTCGGGCCAACCAGCCGCACGCACCCCAGCGCGCGCCACTCGTCGACAAGCACATGTTCGACGACCTCGACCACGATCTCGACCAGGACTGGTCGCCGACCCCGCCCGCCTACGCCGCCGAACGCCCGGTTCCGCCGCGCGACAACTGGCCGGCAACCGTCGGCGAAGCCGTGATGATGGTGGCCCGCAAGGGCCGTGCGCAGGGTCGCAGCGTTGCGGCGAACATCGACCCGTTGATCCGCCGAGTCGGCACCGTCGTACTCATCGTTCTGTTGTGTATTCCGGTCGCGCTCGCCCTTCGTGGCGGCGACGCACACGGCGAGAGCATCGCCCCCGACACCAGCACCCTCGCTGTCGGCACGGCAGCGCCCAGCAGCACCGACGCACCGCAGGCGGCACCCGCAGCGCTGGCCCAAGCCCTCCCGGCAACCCCGCTCGTGTGCGACAAGAGCTATACCGTCGCCAAGGGTGACTACTGGGTGCTCATCGCCGCCAAGACGAACACCACGCTGAAGTCGGTACTCGCCGCCAACCGGGCCACCAAGACGACACTGCTGCTGCCCGGGCGCACCGTCTGCCTGGCGGCCGATGCCACCTGGCCGACGGTCGCCGCCGAGCCGGCCACAGCCGCACCGGACACAGCCGCACCGGCCACCGTCGCAGCCAAGGCCAAGGCAGCCGCCTGCACGAGGAAGTACACCATCGTGTCGGGCGACTC
>CAIXHI010000407.1 GCA_903919215.1 uncultured Acidimicrobiaceae bacterium | reverse complement strand
GTGCGGTTTCGCCTTCAAACGCGGGGGTTGCGCGTCACCACACCAGGGTGACGTCGCCTTGGCTGCGGGCGTACTCGTCGAGCAGTGGGTCTTTGGACACCAGGGGCAGGCTGTTCTGCACGGCGGTGGCGTAGATCATCCGGTCGGTCAGATCGCCGGGGAAGTCGTCGAGGTGTGCTGCGGCGACGGCGATGGTGGGCGTCAGTTCAGCGATGGTGACGATGCCGTCGGCAAGGAGATCGTGCACCCAGATCTGCGTGGGCCGGTCGAGGGCGACACGCCCTTGGCCGACCAGGGCAGCGAGTTCGTAGACGGACGCGGCAGCGAGGAACAGTCGCGGCGCGGCGTCGATCGCGCGGCGGGCGCGTGCGGAGAGGCGGTCGGAGCCGGCCTGCCACCACAGCAGCGCGTGGGTGTCGAGCAACAGCGAATCTGCGCCCGGCATGTCAGACCCCATCCTCTGAGGCCGTGAAGTAGTCGGCGTCGTCGTCGGCCTGCAGTGTGACTGAACCGTGGCCCACTGCGTGGTTGTCGATGGGCACCACGCGGGCGACTGGCACACCGTGCTTGGTGATCACCAGTGAACGGTGGGTGGTGGCCACTTCGTCGAGCAGGGCGAGACAGCGAGCCTTGAAGACACTGGCCGGGACGGCGGGGTCGGACATGCTCTTCACGCTAGTGGGCCTAGCACCATGGTCATCTGACTATGGTCATAACTTCTGCTCGAAATGGTGGGAGAAGGTTGCCGCGTTCGAACGCGCGCCTTTAACATTGCAGGGTCCTTTCAAGACGTCCAGAGGTAGAACGTGCCCACAATTCAGCAGCTGGTCCGCCAGGGCCGCAGCACCAAGTTCACGAAGACGAAGACGCCGGCCCTCAAGGGTTCGCCGCAGCGTCGTGGTGTGTGCACCCGTGTGTACACCAACACCCCCAAGAAGCCGAACTCGGCCCTGCGCAAGGTGGCCCGTGTGCGTCTCACCTCGGGTGTCGAAGTCACCGCCTACATCCCGGGCGAGGGTCACAACCTGCAGGAGCACAGCATCGTGCTCGTGCGTGGCGGCCGTGTGCGCGACCTTCCGGGTGTGCGCTACAAGATCATTCGCGGCGCGCTCGACGCAGCCGGTGTGAAGAACCGCAAGCAAGCCCGCAGCCGCTACGGCGCCAAGATGGCTAAGTAAGGAAGACTGAACCATGCCCCGTAAAGGTCCTGCCCAGCGTCGCGAGCTCACTCCCGACCCGATTTACCGTTCGCTGCTGGTCACTCAGCTCGTCAACAAGGTCATGCTCCACGGCAAGCGTTCGGTTGCCGAGAAGATCGTGTACGACGCGCTGAAGATGGTCGAAGAGAAGTCCGGCGCCGAGCCGATCGCCACGCTCAAGCGTGCGATCGACAACATCAAGCCCCCGCTCGAGGTGCGTAGCCGCCGCGTCGGTGGCGCCACCTACCAGGTGCCCGTCGAGGTTCGCCCCCGCCGCGCCAGCACCCTGTCGGTGCGTTGGCTGATCGACTTCAGCCGTGCCCGTCGTGAGAAGACGATGGCCGAGTGCCTCGCCGGCGAACTGCTCGACGCATCCAACGGTCTGGGCGCCAGCA
This sequence comes from uncultured Acidimicrobiaceae bacterium, assembly GCA_903919215.1. Lineage (GTDB taxonomy): Bacteria > Actinomycetota > Acidimicrobiia > Acidimicrobiales > Ilumatobacteraceae > UBA668. The sequence continues at coordinate 5,958 of CAIXHI010000407.1, read as the reverse complement.
TCAAGAAGCGCGACGACATGCAGAAGATGGCCGAGAGCAACAAGGCCTTCGCCCACTACCGCTGGTAGTAGCTGCGAGAAGACTGGTGCAGAGCCGCCCTTCGGGGCGGCTCTTGCCGTTTTCAGGCCAGGCGTTTGCTCATGCAGTAACTCAGCGGCACGCCGAGATACTCGCCCCACTGCGGGCACTCGGCGAACCCGAACGAGCGGTACAGACCGACGGCGACCTCGAGATGCTCGCCGGTCTCGAGACGCAGTTCGGTGAAGCCATCGGCACGAGCGGCGGCCTCGATGGTTGCGAGGATCTGCTTGCCGAGTTGCTGACCGCGTCGTTCCGGGTCGGCCCACATGCGCTTGACCTCGGCGGCACCCGGTACGTCGTCGATGCGACGGTAGGCGCCCATTGCACACGCGACGCCATCGACGTAGGCGACGAACATGCCCCCACCCTGCTCGACGTGTTCCTCGGCGAGGTGCATGAAGTTCGTGCCGCCCTCGGGGGTGCCCTCGATCAGCTCGGCGTCGAGGCGGGCGATCATCGCCTGCACGTCGGTGTTGCCGAGCGGAACGCGCTCGATGACGGGGTGCATGGCCACAGCATAACGATACGCTGCCGTAGCGAATAAGGAGACCTGATGACTGTGCACACACCGACTGCCGAAGAGCTCGACGGGATCGACCCGAAGGTGTACCAGCGCCGCTGGGCGATCCTGGCAACGATGTGCCTCAGCCTGGTGCTGATCGTCGCCACCGTCAGTTCGGTGAACGTCGCCATCCCTGCGCTGTCCTCCTCATCGCTGCACCCCAGTGCAACCCAAGTGCTGTGGATCGTCGACGCCTACGCGCTCGTGTTTGCTGCGCTGTTGCTACCCGCCGGAGCGATCGGCGACCGGTTCGGCCGCAAGGGCGCGTTGTTGGTCGGCCTGGTGATCTTTGCAGTGGCCTCCGCCGCCTGTGCGTTCATGAAGGACACCACCGCGCTGATCACTTGCCGGGCGATCATGGGGATCGGTGCCGCGCTGATCATGCCGTCGACACTCAGTTTGCTGCAGTCCGCGTTCCCTCGCCGCGAGCGCACCAAGGCGATCGCGATGTGGGCCGGGTTCGCCGGCGCCGGTGGCGCGATCGGCCCGGTGATGGGTGGTCTGCTGGAGGAGCACTTCTGGTACGGCTCGGTGTTCTTCGTCGCCGCCCCGATCGCTGCCGTCGCGTTCGTCGCCTCGGCGATCCTCGCCCCGGCGTCGAAAGAGCCCGTCGCCCACAAGCTCGACCCGATCGGTTCGCTGCTCTCGATCGTCGGGTTCGCCGCGTTGCTGGGCGCGATCATTGAAGGTCCCGAGCGCGGCTGGAGCGACACCTTCGTGGTCGCCGGCTTTGTGGTGTCCGCTGTCGGGTTGGTGGGGTTCGTGTTCTACGAGCGCCAGGCGACGGAACCGATGCTCGACATGAAGTTCTTCCACAACCGTCGCTTCGCGATGGGCTCGATGGGTATCACCGTCACCTTCTTCGCGATGTTCTCGCTGTTCTTCATGCTCACCCAGTTCCTGCAGTACGTGCAGGGGTACACCGCATTGCAGGCCGGTGTGCGCGGTATCCCGTTCGCGCTGACGATGGTGATCGTGTCGCCCCGTGCGCCGGCGCTCTCGGCCCGCATCGGAGCGAAGAAGGCGGTGGCTGGCGGCATGCTCGTGTTCGTCGTCGGTCTCGCTGCGTTCTCTCGCGTGGAGATCGGCACGTCGTACTGGTATGTGATGGTGTGCTTGATGCTGTGCGCCGCAGGTGTTGCAGCAACGATGCCGTCGCTCAGCAGCGGCATCGTGCAGAGCGTGCCGCTGCACAAGGCCGGCGTCGGGTCGGCCGTGAACGACACCACACGTGAACTCGGTGGGGCGATCGGCATCGCCGTCATCGGCAGCATCGTCAACAGCATCTATCGCAGCCATGCGGCGCCAGCGATCGATCAGCTGGCTGCGATCCCTGGCCTACCCGCTGATGCGGTCGAGGCAACACGGCTGAACATCGGTGCCGCGCTGCGAGTGGTCAACGGGGCACAGCAGCAAGGTGTGGCCGCCGACGTGGTGGACGCGCTGCGCACGCAACTTCGCCAGTCGTTCGTCGATGGCTTGCACGTTGCGCTCCTCGTCGGCGCTGGGGTCGCCCTCGTCGGCGCGGTGATCATGTACATCCGTCTGCCCGACGGCGGTGCGCACCATGAGCACAACCACTGACCACGAGGATCCGCGCAGGGCGCGCTCACGCGCTCGGGTGTTGGAGGCTGCTGTCGCGATCCTCGGTGAGGAAGGCCAACCCGGGCTGACGATCGAGGCCGTGGCGGCTCGCTCGGGTGTCGCCAAGACGACGATCTACCGACAGTACGCCGACCGCGACGAACTCCACGTCGCGGCGGTGCATTCGGTGGCGCCGACCATGCCGATGCCCACGACGGACGACCTGCAGGCCGATGTGACGGTGTTCTGCACGGCGTTGAACGAGAAGCTGCAGCACTCCGAGTTCGGAGCGCTGCTGGCCACGTCGATCGACGGTGGTGAGCGCAGTGCGTCGCTGGCGAAGGTGCTGTCGGGTGCCGGTGAGCAACGGCGCAAGGTGCTCGCCGATCGCCTGTCGGCGGCTCAGCGTGACGGCACGCTCGCCGACGAGGTCGACCTCGACCTGTTGAGCAGTCAGCTCGTGGGGCCGCTGTTCTACCGCCGTTTCCTCAGCCGTCAGCCCACCAGCACGGCGTTCGTGGCCGAGCACGTCCGGTCGGTGCTCAGTCGGCAGTGAGTTGGCTGCGCAACCGCCGCGCCAGGGTGGTGGCACCGACGACCGTGGCGCTGAGCGTGGTGAGGTGGCCCATCTTGCGGCCCGGGCGCGGCTCGCGCTTGCCGTAGAGGTGTAGGTGGGCGGCCTGCTGCCACAGCGCTCGCTCCCACTTCGGTTCGCCATCGACCCACAGGTCGCCCAACAGATTGGCCATCGCGACACCAGGCACGATGAGCTTGGCATCGCCCAACGCAAGGCCGCAGATGGCTCGCACCTGCTGCTCGAACTGACTGCATAGGCAGGCGTCGAGTGTGAAGTGGCCGCTGTTGTGCGGGCGTGGTGCGATTTCGTTGACGAGCACGTCGCTGCCGACGACGAACATCTCCACGGCCATGACGCCGACGAAACCCAACTCCTCAGCGATGTAGCTACACAGTTTGGCGGCCTCGCCGTGGCCGGTACCCGGCAACGTGGCGGGTGCGAAGCTGATATCGAGGATGCCATCCACGTGTTCGTTCTGTGCGACGGGGTAACACGCAACTCGCCCGTCCGCCGTGCGGGCCAGCACCATCGACAGCTCGCGCTCGAGCGCCAAGCGTTGCTCGAGCACACACGGCACCTGGCCCAGCGTCTGCCATGCCTCGACGAGATCGTGATGTGTGGGCACCGTCACCTGCCCCTTGCCGTCGTAGCCGAGGCGGGCGGTCTTCAAGATGGCTGGGAAGCGGAACGACGCCGCGACCGCGAGATCCGCGTCGGTGATGATCGCGACGTACGGGGCCACGGTGACACCGATGTCGGTGAGGAACTGCTTCTCGGCGATGCGGTCTTGGCAGGTGGCAATCGCCGTCGGCGAAGGGTGCACGGTGGTGTGCGCGGCGAGGTACTCCATCGCCGCGGCGGGTACGTTCTCGAACTCGGTGGTGACCACGGCACATGTGGAGGCCAGTTGGTCGAGCGCTGCCGGGTCGTCGTACGCCGCAGCGATGTGGACATCGGCGACCTTGCCGGCTGGGGCATGCGGATCGGGTTCGAGCACGGTGGTGCCGTACCCCATCGTGTGTGCTGCCATCACGAAGTAGCGCCCCAACTGACCGCCGCCGACGATGCCCAACATTGCGGGCGGGGTGATGAGTGTGCCGATACCGATGTTCGAGCTCATGTCAGGCGGGCGGAAGGGTGCTGGTGCTCGCCTGATGGTGGCGGGCGCTGCGGTACTCGGCGAGCTTCGTCGCCAACGCATCGTCCGTCGCGGCGAGCAGTGCCACGGCGAACAGTGCCGCGTTGGTGGCGCCGGCCTCGCCGATCGCGAACGTGGCGACCGGGATACCGGCGGGCATCTGGACGATGGAATACAGGCTGTCCTGTCCGCCGAGGTGGCGGCTGGGCACGGGTACGCCGAGGACGGGGACGATCGTCTTCGCGGCGAGCATCCCCGGCAGGTGTGCGGCACCGCCGGCACCGGCGATGATCGCCCGCACACCGCGTGGACCGGCGGCCTCGGCGAACGCGAACATCTCGTCGGGCATGCGGTGTGCGGACAACACCTGTGCTTCGTGGGCGATGCCGAATTCGACGAGTACGTCGACCGCCTTGCTCATGGTCGGCCAGTCGCTGGCCGAGCCCATCACGACGGCGACGAGGGGAGTGCTCACTCGTTCAGTCTGCCCGATGGAGAGGGTCAGACCGCAGCGCCGGCGCGTTCACCGTCGACGACGGCGGCGTGTGCCCGGCGTGGGGCCACACAGTCGCCGATGCGCTCGACACTGACACCGGCTGCCTTGAGATCGTTGTAGAGCCATTCCACCGGGTTCGGCGGTATGGCGAGCACGAGCCAATCGGGTTGGCGGGTGTGGTTGGCACCGGTGGGGTGGTGCAGCAACGTGAGTTCCCCGCCGGCGAACCCCATTGGCACCAGATCGGTGGACTGGACGATGCCCTTGGCGTGGGCCCGCATCCACCAGTTCTCCATGTCGAGCGTGATGCCGAGGTCTTGGCCCACCACCATTCCCGGGGTGACGATCTCCACCTGGCAGCCACGGTCGGCCAGCAACTCGGCGACCGAGGTGGCGTGGTGGAAGCCGATCTCGTCGACGACCACGACCGCGCCAGACGGTGCGGCACTGCCATCGAGCACCCCGCGCACGTCGGCGACGTTCATCGCGTCGCCCGCTACCCACCACGGCCGGGAGGGTTCGGCGCCGGTGGCGACGATGACGTGGTCGGGCTTTCGTTCCTCGACGAGACCGGGCCACACGCCGACCCCGTACTCGAACTTGACGCCCAGGCGCTGCGCTTCGGTGACCTGGTTGCGCACGATGTCGCCGAACTCGGCCCGGTTGGGCACTGAGGCGGCCAGACGCACCTGGCCACCGGGTACGGCCTCTTTCTCGAACACGGTGACGTCGTGTCCGTTGCGGGCTGCAGCGATCGCCGCCTGCAGACCGGCCGGACCGGCACCCACGACCATCACGGTCTTGGGCTTGCTGGTGATACGGACCGCGCCGACGCCCTCGCTCTCGCGCCCGGTGCGCGGGTTCTCGATGCAGCCGAGCCAGCGGTTGAGGCCCATACGGCCCACACACTCCTGGTTGCACGACAGGCACAGGCGGATGTCGTCGGTGACACCGGCTCGGGCCTTGGCGGCGAAGTCGGGGTCGGCAATCTGGGCACGGACGATGCCGACGAGATCGCAGTGGCCGTCGGCCAGCGCGCGCTCGGCCTGCAGCGGATCCTTGAAGCGACCGACACCGACGACGGGGATGTCGACGGCCTTGCGGAACGCTGAGGGGATGAACAGCGCATACCCGGGCGGGATGTGCATGCTGGCCTCAATCATGAACAGGCTGCTGGTGGCCACGCCGATCGAGGTGTTGATGTAGTCGACCTGCCCGGTGGCTTCCGCGATCTGTGCAACCCGTACTGCGTCGTCGATGGTGGTGCCGCCCTCGATCAGTTCGTCGCCGCACAGGCGTACACCAAGGGCCAGGCGGTTACCGATCACCTTGCGCACGGCGGCAACGATCTCGACCAGCAGACGTGCTCGGTTCTCGATGCAGCCGAGCCAGCGGTTGAGGCCCATGCGGCCCACACACTCCTGGTTACACGACAGGCACAGGCGGATGTCGTCGGTGACACCGGCGCGGGCCTTGGCCGCGAAGTCGGGGTCGGCGATCTGGGCACGGACGATGCCGAC
>CAIXHI010000406.1 GCA_903919215.1 uncultured Acidimicrobiaceae bacterium | reverse complement strand
GTACCAGCGGCGTGGGGAGCCCTTCCAGCACGGTGACCGCGCAGCCGCGCTGACGCGCCGTCGCAGCGACCTCGAGACCAATGAACCCGGCACCGATGACCACGACCCGCGCCGTGCCATCTGCGATGAGGTCGCGCAGCGCCAGCGATTCAGCCAGCGTGCGCAGCGTGACGACCCCGGCGAGTTCCGGCTGTCCCGGCAACCTCCGCGGCGACGCGCCCGTAGCGATGACGAGGCCGTCGTACCCGACCTCCGTGCCGTCGGCCAACGCCACCACGTTGCGGTCGGTGTGGAGTGCTGTGGCCCGTACACCGAGGCGCAGATCCAGCGACAGTGATGCGAAGTCGTCGGCGCCGCGTAGGCGAATGCGCTCGGCATCCCACTCACCAGCGAGCACCTTCTTCGACAACGGCGGCCGGTCGTAGGGGATCTCTGCTTCATCGCCGACGAGCGTGATGCGCCCGTCGTAACCCTCCATGCGCAACGTCTCACAGGCCCGTAAACCGGCAAGGGAAGCACCGACCACGACGACTGACTTCATGTCAGGCGGCCTTGCAGTCGCCGCTGCAGTGCACGTCGGCGATCGGCTGCGCGGTGATCAGGTCGGTGACCCAGTCGACGAACAGTGTGCCGTTGACGGTCTCGGTGTAGAACGCGTTCGAGTGCAGCACCGTGTGTGTGTCACCGGGTGCGATGTAGCTGTAGAGATCGATCCCGCTGGCCTCGATCTGCTGCTCGTTGGTGTCGATCAACTGCACCAGATTCTCTGCGGGTACGCCAGCCAGCGCGGCGAACGATGTCTGCGTGTTGTCGAAGGCATAGTCGTGGCGGGCGAAAGTGATCGTCGGATCGTGCTTGCCGGCCTGCACGAACAGCCCCGGCAGGCTCCACTGCTCGGCGGTGAGGCCAGCAGTCGTCGGCCAGTTCGGCACGGCCTTCATCGTGCCCCACTGGGCGCCGATGGTGGCGTTCAACACTGGCGCATCGGGGTATGCGCCCGAACCGTCGGCCAGCACGGTGAGCTTGGCGGTCGGCATCAGGTCGTGTGCCAGACCGGCATACAGAGGCGTCGGGATCGAGCCGGCGCTCTCACCTGCCACCACGACCTGCGTGGCGTCGGGGAACAGTTCGGCCATCTTCGCCAACGCCGTGCTGCCGTTCACGTAGCCGTTGTGGTGCACGACCACGCCGTCGCCATAGTCGGTGGTGGTGTTGCCGATGTGCACATCGCCCGTGCAGTACGGCACGAACACCATTGAGTAATCGGCGAACGGGTTCTTCGGGTTGCTGAAGTCGAAGATGCCCTCGCCGTCGGTCATCGCACCGTCGTGACCGACGGTGCGCTTGTAGGTGCCGCTGTCGGGACCGCACGTGTCCTTGCTGAAGCACGCGCCGCCGCCTTCGAGGAAGAACAGCACCTTGTTCGGATCGGCCTTGCGGACGAAGTAGGTGAACTCACTGCCGTCGCTGCACATGCAGTCGGCAGGTGCAGTGAGGGATTCCCACTTGCCATCGCCCATCGTGGAGGGTTCAGTGGTGGGTGCGTCCGAGGCGGGCGGCGGTTCGGTGGTGAGCACCGTGTTGTTGCCCGCCGCAGGCGTCGAGGAGGTGCTCGTGTCGTTGCTGCATGCTGCGAAAGCGCCGCACACGACACCCAGTGCCAACAGGGTCCGCCACTTCTTGCTGAAGGTCGTCATGTGGGCGAGCGTACCGTTCCCGCCCAGTCGGCTGTCAGTCGTCGAGCGCGATCGGTACCCCGTCGACCATCAGGTCGTGGTACTCGCACATACCGGCGCCCGCTTGGCCGTCGATCACCCATGAGGTCGGTGACTTGACGATACGCAGGGTTGCTTCCTTGCCGTCCGGCCCGGGTTGGCGGTGTCGCAGCGGCACCCAGTCCTGTGGTGTGCCGGTGGCATGCCAGACCCGTGCACCAGAACGGATGGTGACTTCGGTGCCGAGCAGCTCGTAGTTCGGCGCGTCGGCGTAGGTGTTGTGCATCTCGAAGTCGTCGACGATGAAGAACTCGCCGTTCTGCCACACGCATCCGCTGCGGGTCTTCTTCGTCGGTCCGACGGCACGGGTGAGCAGGAACCCGAAGTTGTCGTCGACCATACCGATCAGCCAGCGCAGGTAGATCTTGGCGTGCCAGTTGCGCGGCCCCCACGAGTGGTCCTTACCGCCCATGCCGTTCACCTGGAACACGCGGTCGCCCACCTTCACCGTGCCTTCGCAGCGGCACAGGTGTTGGTAGTGGTAGTTGGCCTGCCCGGGCAGGAAGATCAGGTGGTGCTGGTCTTGGTCCTGGCCCATCACCGAGCCGAGGCCGAACGAGGTGACCTTCAGGTTGATGTGTGCGGTAGCGCGCGGTGCGGTCTTGAACGCAACACCTGGTTCGGTGAGCACCCACGGATCGTCGAGCAACATCAGCGGTCCGTGGTAGTGCACGGCCGTTTCCTCGAAGGGCTCGACCACATCCCAGGACTGGTTGCCCGATGTCAGCGTGTTGGCCTCGATGACTGCCCGCTCGAAGTAGAACGCTGTCGTGCGCGGCCCGCCATCCTCGCCCGGAAGGTTGATCGCGACGGACATCTCGGCGCGCCCTTCGTTCGGTCGGTTGCCGATGCGCAGCCATCCGCCGACACCTGACTCGGTGTCGAAGAAGTCGATGTAGCGACTCTCGTTCCAGTTGCTCTCAGGGCCGACGTCGTGGACACCTTCGTCCTCGGGGCGTAGCAGTTCACCCATGGTGTGTTGCCAGCGTGAGCTGAGGTGTCCGTGGCACCACGGAGTGCGCGACGAGATGTTCGCCGAGCAGGCGGGTGAGATCGTCGGGGTGGCCCAGCAGACCCAGCCACGACTGGCCGCGCCGGATGAGCGTGTGGAACCCGTGCTCGGCGGTGAACGCAATACCGCCGTGCACCTGGTGGCAATGTGTCGCAGCCAGCCGCGACGCCTTCGTGGCCAGGCACAGCGCAGCAATCGATGACCACTCGTCGTCGTCACCCCACGCGGTAGCGGTGCCAGCGCGCGCGGCAGTGATCGCGACATGCACGTCGGCGAGGCGGTGCTTCACGGTCTGGAACGAACCGATCGGACGGCCGAATTGCTGGCGAACCTTCACGTACTCGGTGGCATCGTGCAACATGCGTGCGGCCAGACCGGCGAGTGCGGACGCAAGCGCCCGACGACCGATGGCCAGCGCGGCGGCCCACTGCTGGGCACTGGCCACCACGGGGCCGTTGGGTACCAACCCGCTGACCTTGCGCAGACCGAGGGTGGGGTCGCCGACGCCAGTGGCGTGCACGAACAGCGAGCCCGCGGGCAGCTGCACCACACCTGCGGCGGTGGGCACGAACAGCGTGTCGCCGTCGCTGCCCGGCTCCAACAGGCCGTTGACCGCGACGTCGGAGCCAGCCGCCACACCCGGCCACGCGGGCGCGGTGCCGCGGGCCAGTGGCGGCAGCACCACGGTGCCGGTGAGGCCTAAGGCGTGCGCGAGCACGACGCCGAGCAACGGCGCTGCTGCTGCGGCGTGGCCGACCTCGTCGGCCAACACGGTGACCGCGGCCGCGGCCTCTGCGTCGTACAGGTCGGCCCACCCCATGTCCGCGAGGTCGGTCGTGAAGGTGGCAGGTGTGCAGTGAGCCACCAGGTGCTGCACCGACGTGCGCACCAGTTCCAGTTCGTTGGAGTCCATGGTCTACTTCCCCCTCGGCAGGCCCAGCAGGCGCTCGGCTACCAGATCGCGTTGCACCTCGGCGGCACCGCCGTAGATGGTGGTGATGCGTGTGTACGACCATCGCCGCCGCCAGCGTTCGGCCGCCTCGGTGTCATCGAGCTCGAGCGCCGGCCACAGCACGTTGCGCGCCGTGTCGGTGATGGTCTGCTCGGCGACACCCAGCAGCAGCTTGTCAACGGAGATTCCGGGGCCGAGTGCGGCGCCCGAATCGAGCAGGCCCAAGGTGGGCCCCGCTTGCGACCGCAACGCGAAGATCGCCAGGTAGGCCTCGCCGATCGCTGTGGTGTGCGCAGCCGCGGCGACCGGATCGGCCTGATGCAGCACCTCCTGCAGATGCGTGTGCATCTCCGCCTGCCGCTTCCAGGCGTATGCGCCACGTTCGTACTGCAGCAGGTACATCACCACTTCCCACCCGGCGCCTTCAGGCCCGACCAGTCGATCGAGCGGCACGAACACGTCGTCGAAGAACAGTTCGGACACATCGTCGCGGTGGGTCTCGCACATCGTGGGCACCATCGTCACGCCGGGGCTGTCGAGGTCGACCCACAGCATGCTGAGGCCGCGGTGGCCGTTGTCGTTGGTGCGGGCGAGCACGCAGCAACGCTTGGAGATGCTGCCGTAACTGCTCCACATCTTCTGGCCACTCAACACGAAACCGGGGCCGTTCGGGCCATCGGTCGGCACCGCTTTGCAACGCAGGCCTCCCAGGTCGCTGCCAGCCTCCGGCTCGGAGAAGCCTTGGCACCACACCTCGTCGCCGGCGATCGCCGCTGGCAGGTGCTGCGCCGCCAGTTCGGGCGCGTACTTCACCAGCATCGGACCCATGATCTCAATCGTGGCCAGCAGGTCGGGGAACGCGTAGCCAGCCGCCGCGAACTCCTCCATCAACTCCGCCCGCATGACGGCGCTGCCGCCGAGGCCACCAACCTCGACCGGCCAGCCCAGGCGCGTCCACCCTGCCTCGCACAACATCCGCTGCAGTGGTCGCACATGGGTGTACATCTGCGGGATGTCGCCCACGATCTCGTGACGGTACGGCTGCAGTTCGGCCTCGTGGTCGCGCAGCCACGTGCGGATGGCCACACGCAACGCAGGGAGGTCGGCGTGTGGGTCGGCGATCTGGGGGGATGAGGTCATGAGGGCTCCAGGACTTTGAGCGTCACCGGGGTGCCCGACATCTGCGGCATACCCGTGAACTGATCGAGATCAGTGGCGCTGATCAGCTGGTTGACGTTTGTGTGCGCCCAGCCGTGCGGCACCGACACCGTTCCCACCATGTTGGCATCCGTCACCCTCACCCTCGCGCTCAGTGTGCCAACTGCGGACGACAGCTCGACCAACTGTCCGTCGTGGATGGACAACGCGGCGGCGTCGGTCGGGTGCAGCCACGCGGTGCTGTCGTCACCGTCGCGGTACCTCTGCGAGTTCTGGTGTCGCAGTTGGCGGCGCGGGGTCAACAGCATGCTCGTGCACGGCTGGTAGGTGCGCAGTTGCTCGACCAGCGCGGCAGGTGCGAGGTCCCACACACCGTCAGGTAAGCGCGACTGCACCCAGTCGTAGTGCGCGTCGTCGGTCAGTACCGGGCCGTCAGCGGCGCGCAGCACGCGCAGTGCCTCGGGGTCGCGCGTCGTCAGGTCGAGGACTGCGTCCGCATCCATCGTCGCCGGGTCGACGCCGGTGCCGAACACGTGCAGACCCAGTGCCGCCCCCATCTGTTCCAGGGCCATCCACGACGCGACGCGACCAGGGTGTGCGTGCACCACGGCAGGGGTGTACTGGTCGTACACCCGATTGGCGAACATGTCGAGCGGCAGCACGTCGGGTCGCTCCAGCTGGTCGTGGCAAGCGATGACGTGCGTGGCCAGCTCGGCGGTCTCGGTGCGGTCGACCTCCAGCACCACCAGCGTGGGGAGTGCCTGCAGAGCGGCCGTGACACGTGGTGTGTCGGGCAGGCAGGTGACGGCGTTGGCGCCGAAGATCACCAGTGCCTGCAAGCGACCGGACTCGATCTCCTCGGGAATCACCGATGCCGGCCATTCACCATTGAGGCGCAAGATGTCGGGATGCGCGGTGGGGCCCGGTTGATCGAGGCGCACGCGCGGCAGCCGCTCGCGGCGGTCGATCCGCGTCCGGTAGCCGGGGTTGAACCACATACCACCCGGCTTGTCGAACGAGCCGGTCACGATCATCAGCGCCCAGGCGAACCACTCGAGGAAGTTCCCCGCGGGTGACATCGAGGCGCCAGTGCCGGTGATGACGGCGAGCCGCCCGGCGCGGCGCACCGATGCAGCCAGCGCCGTCAACTGTTCGTGGGCCACCCCGGTGAGCTCGCTGGTGGTGTGTAGGTCGAAGGGTGCCACTGCGGCGCGTAACGCGGTGAGGTTCACTGTGGTGGCGGCGAGCGTGGCGGCATCGAGCCCGTAGCCGCCTTTCAGCACGTCATGGACAAGGAAGCCGAGCACTGCGTGGTCGGTTCCGGGCCGGGCGGGGACGTGGTTGCCTGCCAACCGGGCGGTCTCGGTGAACCGCGGGTCGATCACGTACACCTCGCCGCGGGCCACCGCGTCGCGGATGCGTTGCACCGGGTTGGCGAAACCCGTGGACTGGCCGTGTGACACGAGTGGGTTCGAGCCGACCAACAACATCAGGGTGCCCAGTTCGTCGGGATGCGGCACGAGCGCCGTGCTGCCCGCCATCACGGCCGACACGTACGTCTTGGCCACCGAATCCACCGAGGCGGTGCTGTAGATCTGCGGTGTGCCCAGCCCCGCCTTCAGGCGCGCGAACGCGTACACGCCCGCCGGATCGATGAACGCTCCCGAGCCCATGAAGAAGCCCACGGACTGGACGCCGTGTTGCGCTGCCGTCGCGGCGAGTGCCTCTGCCGCGGCGGAGATGGCATCGTGCGCCGG
>CAIXHI010000405.1 GCA_903919215.1 uncultured Acidimicrobiaceae bacterium | reverse complement strand
GCCTGATGCGCCGCCTCACCCAACGGCCCGATCGGTCTCAGGGCAACCCGTGAAGTACGAGTTCACCTACGAACCACGGAGTCCGTACGGACACCTCGTCGGCCTGCTCATCGAGCATGTGCCCGTTGGCGTAGTGATCGATCTCGGTTGCGGCCACGCGGCAATCGCGCAGCCACTGGTCGAACGCGGTCACCAGTACGTGGGCGCGGACATGGATCCCTCCACGATCGAGGCGCTCACCGCACGAGGTATCGAAGCACACCGACTCGACCTCGCCGACACGGCAGCCCTTGCCGATGGAATCGTGGCACTCGCCGCCGGTCGTCCCGTGGTGGCCATCACCGCCCTCGACGTCGTGGAGCATCTGCCGCGCCCAGTCGACGTCCTGCGCGCCATCCACGAGGCGATGGACCGCCTCGGTGCCGAGTGGCTCGGCGTGTCGATCCCCAACATCACCCACGTCGACCTTGCCGGCAAACTCCTCGTCGGCCGCTGGGATGTCACGCCCACGGGATTGCTCGACGACACCCACGTCAGCCTGTTCACCGCGGCCCGACTGGTCGCCGACATGGCAGCCGCCGGATTTGCCCCTGGCCCGGTGAACGACTTTCACCTGGAAGCCAGCGACCAGCACTACCCGACTGATCTCGCCACCTTGTCGCCCACGGCGCCGCTCGCTCGCCTCATGCGCGTCGTGCGCGATGGCGCCGATGCCCATGCCACCGCGAACCAGTTCGTGCGCCTTTTCCGGCGGACCGAGCAAGCGGCGAGCGACGCAGCGCCCGACGCGGACACCGCGCCGTTCCTCACCGTGGTGGTCCATACCGGCGGCACGCAGCCCACACTCATCGACACGCTCACGTCCCTCGCCGAGCAGACGTGCCCCGATTTCGAAGTGTTGCTCCTGATCGACACGGAATCCGACGACGACGAGGCAACGGCCGTCGCCCTGGTGTCGGCGTTGACCACCGACTTCGCCCAACGGGTTCGCCACGAGCGACTGCGCACCAACCACCGAGTCCATGCGCTCAACCGAGCCATCGAGTTGGCCCGCGGCCGGTACCTCGCGATCCTCGACGACGATCAGCAGGTTCTCGCCAACTGGGTGGAGGACTTCAGCGGCTCGCTCGCCGACCCCGGCGCCCTGTTGCGCAGTCGAGCACTCGTGCAACACGGACGCGAAACCGACGCAGCCAGCGAGGCGACCACGGCCCCCCGATTCGACTTCGTGCAACACCTCCGCGAGAGCGAGACACCGCTGCACTGCATCGCATTGCCGATGTCGGCGTTTCGCGACCTCGGGCTGCGCTTCGAACCCGCTCTGCAGATGTACGCGGAGCTCGCGCTCATCCTGCAGGCAGCGCAATGGTGCGGTGTCACCGACACCGAGGCCGTCACTGCCATCCAGCGACAAACCGCCAGCGACTCGCGCGAACATGATGCTGCCAGAGCACAGCTGATCGCTCACCTCGACAGTCGGCCTCTGCTGTTGCCAGAGGGCAGCGCCACCCGTCTGTTGGAGTTGCTCGCCAACTCGGGCACCGGGCAGGTCGACTCCGTGGCTGCTGCGCGAGAGCGCGTGTTCGCGAGTCCAGACCTGCGGGCAGCGCTCTCCCGCGAGGGCCTGGCGACGCGCACTGCGGTGCTGCTGGACGAGCTGGCAGTGCAGCGCGACCGTGCCGATCGCGCCGAGGCGGAAGTCGCTGCGTTCGAACGATCGCGAGTGTGGCGGGCCACCAAACCGCTGCGCATGGTGCTGCACGCCGATTCGGTGCGCCGCATCGGCGGGAAACTACTGGGGCGTCTGCGCGGTCGCTGACCGCGACGCAGTCTGAGCGCGGCTCGTCACGCCGTCACGAGCGGCCGACGATCATCGGCGAACAGTTGCTCGAATGCCGCCATTGCAGCAAGCACGCTGAGGTCGTCCTGCTGCGACCCCACCACCTGTAACCCCACCGGCATGCCGTCGTCGGTGAACCCGCAGGGCACCGACCCGGCCGGATGGCGGGTGAGGTTGAACAACTGCGTGAACGGCGCCCAGAAGATGGTCTCCTC
>CAIXHI010000404.1 GCA_903919215.1 uncultured Acidimicrobiaceae bacterium | reverse complement strand
GGCCATTGCATCTTCGTGAGCTGCTCGAGCAGCTCCAACGTCGGCAACCGTCGCGTCGATCACCGCTGCTAATCGTTCCAGCGCAGGCTGCGCCTTCGCTATCATCTCATCGAGTCCGACTGAGCCGAGCTGCCCGCCGAGCGCCCTACGCGCCTCGTCCAGGGTGCCGATGCCAGTGAGCGAGTTGCCTGAGACGAGGTTGTGGTCGAGGAAGGACAGCGGCAAGCCGGGCACGAAGGTGTGGATCCAGATGGCGAGTCGGGCCAGTTCGACAGACACAGGGTTGAGGTCGACGCCGTAGATGCATCGCCGGGCGATCTGCCTGCGCAGCAGCGAGGAGTTCTCGATGAGCGCGTCGTCGGCGCAGTGGCGGAGCTCGTTCAACGCAGCGCTTCGGAGGGTCTCGAGTTCGCGCGTCACTCCCGGGATCGGATGTGTGTCGAGGAACTCGGAGAAATGAGCCTCCAGCCGGTCGACCGCTGCGACGAGGAAGTGGCCGGAGCCCATCGCGATGTCGACGCAGCGGAAGTCGAAGAATCGTTTCGTGGCCGCCGCATCGTCACCGCGTTCGATGTCGGCGAGGACGCGTGCGAAGTGGTCGGCGATGGCGGGCTCTAGAGCATGGTCCAGCAAGTGCTCCACGGCGAACGGCTTCGTGAAGTAAGAGCCGCTGGACTTCCGTGCACCCGAACGGTTGTGGAAGTAGACCTCGCCCTTCTTCGCCTCGATCTTGTCGCCCTTCTTCGCTGGTAGGTAGACACCCTTTCGGTCGGTGGTGAGATTCACCTCGGCGACGGACAGTTCCGACTCGAGCAGCCCCTCGTAGATGGAACCGAACTCGCGCACCGACAGCGACCGGAAGTCGACAGGCCCCTCGACGCCGTCGGCGTCCGTGTCGACCAGAAGGCGGGCCAGAGGCATGCCGAACTCGGCATCGCTGAGTTCCAGTTCGGCGAGCGCAGCACCGGTGCCGGCGGCGGAGGAGAAGAGGCCACCGTTGTAAGCCGGAATACCCCAGTCGGTCTTGCCCTTGTCGACAGCCCGCCACAAGTTGACGACCTTCCGCCAGAACACCGCAGAATCGGGGGAGAACGTCTGCTCACCCTGGATGTAAGGAATGAGCTCGCGGGCGATGCTCTTCAACGACGCGTTGGTGTAGGGCACGTTGCGTTCGTAAGGCAGCAGGCCCTTGTCCTCCGCGTAGGCGACGAACAACAGCCGGAACAAGACCACCATCGTGCGGTGGTACGCCTCCTGCAGCCAGCCTTCTCCAGCCTGGTCCTCCAGGCGCCGGCCGAGCGCAGTGGCGAGTTCGGGCACGACGTCGTTGTAGACGCGCTCGCGCAATCGGGCACCCAGGTCGTTGGCGAATCGTTCCGACGCACTCAGGATCTGGTCGACGCTGCCGCCTTCGGCCAGCCCTTCGGCACTGAACAACAGCCACAGGTACGCAGCTCGATCCTCGGGCAACATCTGCAGGTTGATCTCGACATATGTGGTGCTGCGACCTCGACGCCCGACGCCCAAGTCTGGGCTGACTGGGTGAAGGCGGATGCTCCGCCCGCGGGTGAGCACGACCCAGCGAACGCGGTGTCGCCGTGCGACGGCGAGCGCATGCGTGACCGGTGAGATTGCGCCGTACTGGGCACTCGGCTCGTCGAACGAGCCTGAACCCTCGAGGAACAAGGCCGCTGCGGTTGTGCTTCCCGCAGCAGTCAGCAGCGAAGCGTTCGGCTCCGTGGAGTCATCGATGGTGAACCCGAGCGCCTTGACGAGGTCGCGTCCGCCGCGGTCGCGGCAGGCCTTCGCCTTCGTGACTGCTGGCGGCCAGTCCTCACGGTCAGGCACGTAGTTCAACAACGCGTGCCTCGCGAAGAGGCCGTCG
>CAIXHI010000403.1 GCA_903919215.1 uncultured Acidimicrobiaceae bacterium | reverse complement strand
GGCTCGGGAAGTTCGCAGCAAGAATCTCGCGGACCTTCTTGGCGGCCCGCGCCACCACGTCCAGCGATCCCTGCTCGATCCACTCGTTCGGGCTGCGACGATCGCCGACGGCCGGGTAGATGTACTCGGTCTGCATCAGGTCGAGCGTCTGCCTCGAACCGAGGTAATGCCCAGGGCCGTCGATCACTGCACTGCGGATGACCTCCAAGGACAGGCTGTCCTCGCTGATCTCAATCCCCTTGATCGTGCGCTGGCAGGCTCCGATGATGTCGTTGTCGAGCACCACACCTTCCAGCGAGAACCCCAGCAGGCTGGCATGCATACCTGCCGCCTCGTAGATCATGTTCGCCCCGGAGTTGCCCACGAGCGCGTGGTTGTAACCCTTCTCTGCCCCGGCCTGTGCATCGGGCATCTTCGAGTCGCTGATCCCCGATGAGGTGCCACCGGTGAGATCGTAGAAGTGCGCCATCTGCCCACACGCGGCCGACAGCAGTGCTTGCTCGGGACTTCCGCCCGACATCGCGCCGGAACGCAGATCGCTGACGAACGGCCACAACCCGAAGATGGCTGGGGCGCCCGGCTTGATCGCGTTGACGTACGCCAACCCGGCCAACACCTCGGCCACCTCTTGCACCAACGCTCCAGCAAGCGCTGCCGGAGCGGTGGCACCCGCCTGGCCGGCGGACAGCAGCAGCACCGGCATACCACCGCGCACCGCCATCTCCAGACACGCGCATGCATCAGCGGCGAACTTCAGCGGCGGCACGACGAAACAGTTCGACTGGCTGACGAACGGCCGAGCACGCCATGCGTCTTCGCCACCAGCGATGTGGTGCAACATCTTCAGCGATGCCGCCAGATGTGTCGGGTGCACCCACGAGGTACCCACATGCTTGGTCGTGCCAGCCACGCTGAGATAGCACGTGTTGATGTCCATCTCGAACGGATCGGGCAGGTCGCGGGGCACCACCGTGCGCTGGTAGAAGTGCAAGTGCTCCATCGTGTCGACCAGACGCGCGATGTCGAAGCAGTCCTGTGCGTTGCTCTCGCGATAGCCGCCGGTGACGGGATCGATGATGTGCACCGCTGCACCCGCGGTCCCGAAGTAGACCCGCTTGCCCCACGGCTCGAGGTCGTACTGCGGGTCTTGCGCATGCAGGACGAAGTTGCGTCCGGCAATCGCCAGTGTGTCGTCGATGAGACTGCGCGGAAACAGCAGACGGCCCTCAGCGGTGAGCGTGCAACCCTTGGGCAACAGCACCTCGAGGCATGACGGAATCGCGTCGGCGAGACCGATGTTCTCCAGCACGTTCAGCGCTGCTTCGTGCACCTTGAGGATGTCGGCCTGGGTCAGCGGTTGATAACGACCGCCCTCCATACCCGGGTTCACCGGACGGACATCGCGGGCCAACGGCGCAGAGCGCAATGCCTGTCGGGCCGCTCGGCCACCCCGGCGCGCTGGCTGTTCTTGAACATCACTCATGTTGGTTCCCACACGACACACAGTCTGAGGTGGGGAAACGCCCATCACAAGCGATTCGATTTCATGGATTGATGAGCAGATTGCATGTATCGTCGGCGTGTGCCCAACCTGCCGCCGCTGGCCTCGTTGCGTGCCTTCGAGGCCGCCGCCCGTCACCTCTCGTTCCGCGCTGCTGCCGAGGAACTGTCGGTCACCCAATCGGCGATCAGCCATCAGATCGCCGAGCTCGAGAAGCGGCTCGGCGTCAAGCTGTTCGACCGCCATAGCCGCCGGGTGGAGCTCACCGCGGCCGGCGCTCAGTACCACCCGTTCTTGCGCGACGCGTTCGACCGCATCGCCCAAGGCACGCTGCTGGTCACGTCCACCGCAGCAGGACGCGAGCTCGATGTGCAGGTGTACGTGACGCTCGCCGTGCGATGGCTGATCCCGCGGCTGCACACGTTCACCGCCGCCCACCCCGAGATCAGGGTGCGCTTCGACACCAGCCACCGGGGCTGGGAGTTCGACGAGAACGACAGCGATGTCGGCATCGTGTTCACCGGACACGCCGACCGGCCCTCCCTGCACTACACGCATCTGCTGGACGATCAACTCACCCCGGTGTACTCACCCAAGCTGAAGCCCCTGCGCACACCCGCCGACTTGCTGGCGTTCCCGCTGCTGCAATTGTTCACCGCACCCGAGGATTGGCCCCGCTGGCTGGAGGCCGCGAATCTGCCTGCCTCACCCACGAGCACGCTCAGCTTCGACAACTACCTGCTCGCACTCGAGTCCGCCGTCGACGGGCAGGGCGTGGCCATCGTGCCGCGGTTCCTCGCAGCCCCAGATCTGCGCAATGGGCGCCTGGTTGCCCCGTTCCAGATCGACATGCCGAACCTCAAGAGCTGGTACCTGGTGTGCCGTAGTGAGCGCCGCGACGACCCTCGGATCGTCGCCTTCGGTGAATGGCTGCGCCAGGAGATCAGTAATGGGGTGGCGTGATCACCCACAACACCTTCACCGGTTTGGCACCGGCGTTGGCGCAGCGGTGCGGCTCGTTGCTGGCGAACGCGAAGCTGTCGCCGGCCCGGAGGCAGAAGTGCTGCTCACCTACCCATAGGTCGAGCACACCGTTCATCACCAGACCCGCCTCATGGCCATCATGCGCGTAGAACTCGCTGTCGGCACCCGGGTGGATCGTGCTGATCAGCAACTCCAGCGGACCCGACAGGTTGGGTGAGAGCAACTCCTCGGTGATGCCGAGGCCGGTGAACGACAGTTTGCGGCGGTTGCTCGCACGCACGATGACGTCACGCTCGTCGGCGGGGCCCTGCGCCCCGGAACGGAAGAACCAATTCATGTGCACACCGAGCACATCGGAGATCTTCTTCAACACACCGATCGGCAAACGCGACACATTGCGCTCGATCTGGCTGAGATAGCTCACCGAGATTCCCGCGGACGTGGCCACCTCGTGCAGCGTCATCCCCTTGGCCTTGCGCAGTTCGCGCAGCTGACCGCCGATAACTGCCTCGGCATCGAACTGCCCGTCACCCGACGTCGCTTGCTCTGCAGTGTGCAGCGCTCTGATGGCCATATGTCAGCTTCGCACGCGGGCACTCTTGGGGTCGTAGAACGCAGCGAGTTGCACGTCGGCGGCAACACGCTCACCGGCGACCTCCACCTCATACACGCCGGCCTGCCATGCGTCACCAGTACTGACGTAGCCCATACCCAACGACTTGCCGACGAAGTGGCCATACATACCCGAGGTGATGCGCCCGACCAGGACACCATCACGCCAGATCGGTTCGTTGTGGTAGAGCAACTTGGAGTCGTCGCGTAGGGCTACTTGCACCAGACGCTGATGCAGTCCGGCCTCCTTGGCCGCGAGCAGTGCGTCGCGACCAATGAATCCGCCCGGCTTGTCCCATGCGACGACGAATCCGAGACCCGCCTCCAGCGGGTTCTCGTCGGGCGACACATCGTGTCCCCAGTGCCGGTAGCCCTTCTCCATCCGCAGCGAGTTGAGCGCGTGGTAGCCGCACAGCTGCAGACCGAATGCTTCACCTGCGGACACCAGCGTGTCGAACACGTTGGCGGCGAACTCGGTGGCGATGTAGAGCTCCCAGCCCAGTTCGCCGACATAGGTGACCCGGCTGGCGCGCACCCGGGCGTAGCCGAGGTCGATGATCTGCGATGTGCCGAACGGGAAGGCCTCGTTCGCCAGATCGGCATGGGTGAGCGTGGACAACAGGGCACGCGAGTTGGGACCCATCAGACTGAGGGTCGCCATCCCCGACGTCACATCGACCACGATCGCGCGTGCGGCGGCAGGGATGTGATCCTTCAACCAGGCGAAGTCGCGCACCTGCGTCGCAGCCGCGGTGACGACGAGATACCGGTCGAGCGCCTCGCGGGTCACGGTGAGGTCGGCCTCGATCCCGCCACGTTCGTTGAGCCACTGGGTGTAGACGATCTTGCCGATCGGCACCGACATGTCGTTGGCGCTGATCTGGTTGATCACGGCCTCCGCATCGGGCCCCTCCAACACGAACTTGCCGAACGACGACTGATCGAACAGACCCACGTTCTCGCGCACGGCCATGTGTTCGGCCGCCGAGTAGGGGAACCAGTTCTGACGCCCGTACGTGTACTCGTACACCGGCTCGACACCGGCGGGTGCGAACCAGTTCGTACGTTCCCATCCGGCGACCTCGCCAAAGCATGCGCCGCGAGCCGCAAGCCGATCATGGAGCGGCGACGTACGCACGTTGCGGGCAGTCTCGGGCTGGCGGAACGGCCAGTGCATCGCGTACAGCAGACCCAACGCCTCGACCGTACGGTCGTGCAAATACGCGCGGTTGCGCTGGAACGGCATCACACGGCGAATGTCCACGTCCCACAGATCCATCGGCGGGCGACCGTCGAGGATCCAGTCAGCCAGCACCTTGCCCGCACCGCCGGACGACTGGATACCGATCGAGTTGAACCCACAGGCCATGAACAGACCGGGGACGTCGGGCGACTCGCCGAGCAGATACCGATCGTCCGGCGTGAACGCCTCAGGGCCGTTGAAGAACAGCCGGATACCGGTCTCACCGATGATCGGCATCCGGTTGGCAGCGGCCTCCATCAACGGCGCGATGTGCTCGAAATCCTCGGGCAACGAATCGAAGCAGAACGTTTCGGGAATGCCCTTCATCCCCCACGGCTTGGCCACCGGCTCGAACCAGCCGACCAGCAACTTGCCGGCGTCCTCCTTGAAGTACCCGCACCCGTCCGGATCGCGCAGTACCGGCATCGACGGCGAGATGCCCTCGACACCTTCCGTGACGATGTAGAAGTGCTCCGCCGCGTGCAACGGCACCACGGCACCCGCCTGATCGCCGATCTCGCGACCCCTGTTGCATCAAGTCCCCAATTATTATAATCACCTAATTCTGAAAATGGAACACTTGTACTTTTATCTATATATTTATTTTTAAAATTTTCATTTCC
>CAIXHI010000402.1 GCA_903919215.1 uncultured Acidimicrobiaceae bacterium | reverse complement strand
CAGCTGTCGGCGTGGTGGGGCACCGACGAGGGCAGCGACGGCGACGACCTGCTGGTGCTCGGCGGCTACGGCACCGTGGTGGATGCACTGGCCGCTGGCCTCGACGTGCGCGTGGGCTGGCCGGTGGCGACGGTGTCCGTGGCCGACGACGGGGTCGTCGTCACCGGCACCTCGGGTGAAGCGCTGCCGGCCGCTCGGGTGATCGTCACCGTCCCACTCGGAGTGTTGAAGGCCGGCACCATCCGCTTCGAACCGCAGCTGCCCGAGGCGCATCGTGCCGCGATCGATGCGATGGCGATGGGCCTGCTGGACAAGGTGTGGCTGCGCTGGGACGAGCCGTGGTGGACCGAGAAGGCCGAACAATGGAGTCGTGTCGCCGCGGCCGACGACTCGTTCGTCGAGTGGTACAACCTCGCCGAGTTGGCAGGAACGCCCGTGCTGCTGGGCCTGGTCGGCGGAGCCGAGGCAAGAGCGTGGGCGGGGAAGTCGGACGACGAAGTGTTGGCCGCGGCGCTGGCGTCACTGGAACGCTTCCGCGCTGCTGGGTGGTGACCGGGGAAGGGCGGGCGAGCTGATGACGGGACGGTCGTCGGAACCGGCGCGCACCCTTTCCCTACTCTGCAGCTATGACCGATCCCTCAGCCGCCAGAGATCCTTCGGGTGCGTCAGCCCCAGTAGTCATCAACACCGGGGGCGACACGGATGGGTTGCAGTTCGTCGAGTTTGCGTTCCGCCAGGTGCAGTTCGCCGGCAAACATGCCTACGCAGAGATGGCCGATGTGTATCGGCACTTCGACATCGACGAGATCTTCGATGACACGTGGACCATCCACCGGCGGGTCCACTGGGACGACTTCGGAGCCGTGGTAGCCGAGCGCAACAACATCTGGGTGTTCGTCCGCAAGGTTGCTTCGCCCCGCATCGAGTGTGCGGCTGATACTCCCGAGCGTGCCAAGTGCACCATCGATGCGTTGTTGGCGCGGATACCGCTCGACTCGCGCTTGTTCGAGGCGAATAGCACCTCGGTCACCATGTGGAACAGCATCGGTATGGGCCGGGCGTTGGGTGTTCCCAAGCATCTGCGCGGCACGCCATGGTGTGAGGTGCGTGGCCACTTCTCGGCGCCGGTTGCTTCGTCTCTCGAGCGGGTGTTGGCGATCGACAGTGGCGGGCCGAAGATCGGGCGGTTGATGCTGTGGCACGGTGCACCCGGTACCGGCAAGACCTCGGCGATCTTGGCGTTGATCCATGAGTGGCGCGACTGGTGTTCGATCCACAGCATCCTCGACCCCGACCGGTTCTTCGGAAACCCCGGATATCTCACCGAAGTCCTCTCGTCGGGCCACCCCGGCAAGTGGAAGCTGATCATCGCCGAGGACTGCGACCAGTACCTCGCACCGCCCCCTGGGTCAGGTGTCGGCGGGCCGTTGAGCCAACTCCTGAACCTCACTGATGGTCTGCTCGGTCAGGGCAGCAACACCATGGTGCTGCTCACCACCAACGCCCCGATCCAGCGGGTACACCCTGCGCTGATCCGCCCCGGGCGCTGTCTGTCGAACATCGAGTTCACAAACCTGACCGGTGCCGAGGCTGCCCGGCTCACCGGCAATCCGGCGGCCCCGTCGATGACGTTGGCCGACGCATTCCAGTACCTCGCCACCGGTGAACTGGCCGCTGCGAGCGAACCGGTCGGCGGCTACGTGTAGCTCAGGAACGGTGAGGCAGTTCCGGCGCCAAGGCGGGGCTTCCCGCGGGGGACTGATTCGCGGGCAACGTCTTGGCAAACCGCCATAGGGCAACATCGATACGTCGCAGCAAGCCGACATGATCAGGTGCGCTCTTGGTCGCTTCCTCGATCGATCGGCGTGAAGCGGGGTCGCTGACGAGGCGATGTGTCGGACTCCAGAACCCGCCGTCTGGCTCAGCGATGACTGTCGCGACCATCGTGTCCCAGATCGGGAGCAGCAGGGGTCGCTTGGCGGCCATGAGCTTGGAGATCACGGTCCTGCCGTGCCCCATTCCGTGCACCGTGCGAAGGGCTTTCCAGAGCTGGTCGGCGGGGCTGCCGTCAGCCACAACGGAGGCGTCTACTTCTGCGAGCGGAATACCGACTGGGATCTGTCGGAGTAGCGCCGAGCACTCATCAGCGAACGCCTTATCGAGGAGGAGTTGTATGGCGCCGTGAGGGTGAAGCTGAACACTGAGCGCTTCGATCGCAATCAGATCGGATGCTTCGAATCGCATTGGATCCGAGAGCGCAGAGAATGGCTCGAAGTACGCGCCCGTGTTCTCGGTGAAGTAAGTGCCGTACATGGAGCGTGACTGGTCAGCGCTGATCTGCTCAAGCACTCGTGGGACATCGACATACCGAAGCGGGTACATGGCTGGTCCTTCCTGCGCCACTCGTGATCGAAACGCCGCGCGTGGAAGACATTACGCCCGACACAGCAAGCGCCTTGGACTGCAAGCCGCTTTTCTGGGGTCCCCGAGAGCGAATCCGACGTTGTGTGAGCGCCGAAATATGGTGCGCCCCTCTTGTGTGGTCCGTGACGGATTGATCGTGTTCTTGTGCACGACGACCGGTCGGGGCCCTCTCGTCTTGGAGCTCTACGCGGCTGGCCCGGTCGCCAGCTCGAACTCGTTGCCGCGAAGCCACAAGGGAGTGCCGGCCACCATGTGCGAGTAAGTGGTCTGCACGAGGGAGCGGGTGCGGTCCAGGTTGGACGGCCAGTCCGTGCGTGCCGCGATGTCGTGCAACTGCTCGACCTTCAACGTCAGACGTGTCCGCCAGCGCACGAGGTGCTCGGTGGCGGCCAGGTGGTTGCTCTTCAACCCGTTGCAGCGGTCGGCGACCACCAGGTTCTCGATTGCGTCGTTCGGCCAGCGCGACCAGGCGAGGAAGTGGTCCACCTCGCGGCGGCCGGTGAGGTGATCGCCGCAGTAGAAGCACTCGTCGCCCTGCAAGTCGCTCAACTCGCCGACCAGCTTCTTCGGGAACGCGGTGCGTTCGGTGCCGAACAGGTGCGATCGGAGGTCTTCATCCTCCATCGGTAGTCGGGTCCACCTGGCGACGTCGCGGGTCCAGTGCAGTTCGATCAGCGGGCGAAGCATCGGACCGATCACCACCAACCGATCGGCCACGCCGTCAAGCAGTCGCAGCTTGTCGTTGCCCGTTCGACGCAGCTTCTTGGCCGTGGTGCCCTCAGGCCAGTCGACGGAGTAGAGGAACGGTACGACGGTGCCGCCCACCACCTGCATGAGCGGAATCGGGTAACGCACGAACGTCTCTTCCACTGCATCCAGGGTGTGTTCGTAGTCGGCGGCCATGCGCTGACGCACGTGATGCAGCGAAGGTTTGCTTCGGTCAGCGGCCACGCGTAACCGGGTCACCGCCGTCAGCACCTCGGACCCCTTCATCGAGATCTGGCGCAGGTCGTGTGCTGCACCGGAACGGTCCACATACGCGCGGGTCTGCGGGTAGTACAGCTCGAGCACCCGTTCGGCCAGCGCCCTGGTGGGCAAATCTGAATCGCCCGGTGACATGGCGATTGCATCAATGAGCGCGAGCAACAAGGCGAGCTTGTAGGTGGCGGTCCGCCGGCCTTCGTCGATCACCCGGAGCAGTCGCTCGATCAACAGGTCGTCGGTCGCCACGGGAGAAGTCTGGCAGGGCACCCTAGCTCGCGCTCAGGTGGTCCAGTTCGCCGATCAACTGCGTCACACCCGATCGGCATCATGCGACAATGAGCTCGCACATTGACCACCGCCGTTACCAAGATCACCCGATGACCGAGGCCGGACCGCTCCCGCCACTACAGTCGTCACCGATGCGTGTCGCCGCCCTGTTCGCCGGCATCGGCGGGATCGAACGAGGCCTGGCGAAGACCGGCGGGTTCGAACCCACCTACATGTGCGAGTGGTGGCAACCGGCGCAGAAGGTGCTGCGCAAGCGTTTTCCTGACACCGAGTTGGTCGGCGACATCCTCGACATCAGCGAGCTACCGCCCGTCGACGTCGTGGCGGGAGGCTTTCCGTGCACCGACCTCTCGCTGGCCGGGCGGATGGCAGGCATCGACGGCTCACAGAGTGGACTGGTACGCAAGGCACTCAGCCTGGTGGAACACCACGACGCAACTTGGCTCATGCTCGAGAACGTGCGCAACATGCTGCCGCTCCACAGCGGCCGCGCCATGAAGTCGATCACCGACGAACTCTCGTCCATGGGGTTCCGCTGGGCATATCGGGTCGTCGACTCCAGGTTCACCGGAGTTCCCCAGCGACGGCAACGCGTCATCCTGCTTGCAAGCCGGACCGAGGACCCGCGTGCAGTGTTGTTCGCCGACGACGCCGGCGAACGGCCGCCGGAACAGCTGGCGGACGATGCGTTCGGCTTCTACTGGACCGAAGGCCGCCGCGGTCTTGGCTGGTGCCGCGACGGGGTGCCGACCCTGAAGGGCGGCTCCACCATCGGCATTCCTTCACCTCCGGCCATCTGGCTGCCCCACGCGGAACCCGGCCTGAGGTTCGTCACCCCCGGCATCACGACAGCGGAGAGAATGCAGGGTTTCCCGGCGGGTTGGACCACCCCGGGTGCCAGCGGCCCGCGAGGTGAAGGCGCACGCTGGAAGATGGTGGGCAACGCAGTCACTGTCGGTGTGTCGAACTGGGTCGGTCGTCGCCTCCTCGCCCCAGGCGACTGGAACCCCGATCGGCAACAGCCACTCGCTCCCGGTGGCCCGTGGCCGCTGGCAGCGTGGGGTGAAGGCGGCGATGCTTGGAAGGTCGACGTCACCATGTGGCCGGAGCGCAGCCGATACCAACACCTGCGCCAGCTGATGGGCGACGACCATCGGATGCTTTCCCATAGAGCCGCTTCCGGGTTTCTTTCGCGTCTGGAGAGCAGCACCCTCACGGTGCCCGACCAGTTCCGGATCGATCTGAAGGAACACGTCGAGACCTCCCGGCCCGTGGCGGT
>CAIXHI010000401.1 GCA_903919215.1 uncultured Acidimicrobiaceae bacterium | reverse complement strand
GGCGAGCGTGAGATCGCGGAAGTGCTCACCGTCTGCGACGGTGACCTCATCGGTACCTGCTGTGGCGGTTGCCGTCAGCGCATCCGCGAGTTCGCCCCGCTCGACACGCCGATTTACGCGTGCGGCCCCGACGGCCTGCGGGCGATCTTCACCCTCGACCAGTTGTTGCCGAACAGCTTCGGTCCCGAACACCTGCTCGGCTGAGCACGCCCACGCCGTAACCTGGCGCACGTGCCATCGTCACGCGAACCGTTCCTCACCGCCAAGCTCCAGGGTTTCGGCACCACGATCTTCGCCGAGATGTCGGCGCTCGCCGTCGCGACCGGCAGCGTCAACCTGGGGCAGGGGTTCCCCGACACCGACGGTCCGCGCGAGGTGCTCGACGCGGCCATCGCGGCGATCAACGGCGGCCTCAACCAGTACCCGCCGGGGCTGGGCATGCCGGTGCTGCGCGAGGCCATCGCTGCGCACCAGCAACGTTTCTACGGGCTCACCTACGACCCGAACACCGAGGTGCTCGTCACGGCCGGTGCCACCGAGGCGCTGGCCGGCGCCCTGCTGGGCCTGCTCGATACGGGTGACGAGGTGGTGTTGTTCGAGCCGATGTACGACAGCTACCAGGCGTGTATCGCGCTCGCCGGTGCGGTGGCCAAGACGGTGACGCTACGTCCGCCGAACTACGACTTCGACCCGGCCGAACTGCGGGCCGCGATCAGCCCCAAGACGAAGCTGATCCTGGTCAACACCCCCCACAACCCGACGGGCAAGGTGCTCGACCGCGCCGAGTTGCAGTCCATCGCCGACCTCGCGATCGAACACGACCTGATCGTGCTCACCGATGAGGTGTATGAGCACCTCACGTTCGACGGTGTCGAGCACATCGCGATGGCCACGTTGCCCGGTATGCGCGACCGCGTGTTGAACATCAGCAGTGGCGGCAAAACGTTCAACACCACCGGCTGGAAGGTCGGCTGGCTGTGTGGCCCGCCGGCGCTCGTGGCCGCGGCGCGCACCGCCAAGCAGTTCCTCACCTACGTCAGTAGCGGCCCGTTCCAGCCGGCCATCGCCGTCGGCCTGGGTCTGCCCGACTCGTACTTCGCCGAGTTCGCCGCAGGAATGCAGGCACGCCGCGACCGGCTCATGCCCGGGCTTGAGTCGGCCGGCTTCGAGGTGTACCCCACGAAGGGCACCTACTTCGTCACGGTGGACATCCGCCCGCTGCAGCCCGACGGCGACGGTCTCGCGTTCTGCCGTCAGCTCCCGCACCGCTGCGGAGTGGTGGCGATCCCCAATGAGGTGTTCTACGCGAACAAGCACGAAGGCAAGCACCTCGTGCGCTTCGCGTTCTGCAAGCAGTTCGAGGTGCTCGACGAAGCCGTCGCCCGCCTCAAGACCCTCGGCTAACCCCCCACCCCGGTGCGAGTGGGTGGGCCCCGGTGCGAGTGGGTGGCGACACCCGAGTGGGTGGTGACACCCCGGGTGTCACCACCCACTCGGGTGCGCCGCTGGCACTCGGGCCGGCGGCGTGGCACTCGCACCTAGCGGCGGTCGGGGAGGAACTGGAAGCGTTGGCGCACGCTGGCGACGGTGGCAGGTTCGATGTCCGCGTACAGGATCGTCTCGTCGTGTGAACCGGTGGCGAGTATCTCGCCGAGGGGGTCGACGATGCGGCTGTCGCCGACATAGTTGAGCCCGCCGCCGGAGCCGACGCGGTTGACCCCCACGACGTACGCCTGGTTCTCGATCGCCCGTGCCTGCAGCAGCGCCATCCAGTGTGCTCGGCGCGAGTCTGGCCAGTTGGCCGGTACGAGATACAGGTCGGTAGTGGGCGCGAGCCCCCAGAACTCGTCGGCGAAGCGCAAGTCGTAACAGACGAATGGGCTGATGCGCACGCCCTCGATCTCCACCTGCAGCAACTTCGTGCCGGGTCGGAAATGGTGGTGCTCGCCGCCGAACGTGAACGGGTGGATCTTGTGATAGCGGTACGCGGTGCCGTCGGGACCGGCAAGTACGAAGCTGTTTGCCGGACGTGTGTCGTCCGGGTCGGAATCGGCCGGAATCTCCGGGCACGTGCCGCACACCCACGCACCGTGCAGCGCAGCCTGCTCCTGCAAGAACTGCGCGGAGGGTCCTCCCTCGGGTTCGCCGAGCAGTGGATTGTCGACGGCGAACCCCGTGGAGAACATTTCTGTCAGTTGGATGAACTGCGCGCCACCGGCGGCTGCGGACGCAATAAGTGGGGCGAGACGCCGAAAATTGATAGTTCGATCACACCACTCAATATCGTGCTGAATTGCTGCGAGACGCATACCCCCACAGTAGGTGGATTTCTTCGCGCGAGCCGTATGGTGGCCGTGATGCAGGAGTTGCGTACCGCCCCACGCCAACGTCGCAGTCAACAGTCGATCGACGCCATCCTCGATGCCGCCGAACGGTTGATTCACGACCAGGGCCAAGTCAGTTTCACCGCCAACGAGTTGGCGGTCGAGGCGAGTATGTCCATCGGCCGCGTCTACTACTGGTTCCCCGACATGCCCAGCGTGGTCACTGCGCTCGCCGAGCGTGCGACCCAGCGGCTCGGGGAACTGTTCGATGGGCTGAAGCAGTACGCCCCCACCGACTCAGCTCCGATGCTGTTGCGGGAGACCATCTCCACGTTGTGTGAGCACATCGACGCAAACCCATCGACGGTGGCGTTGTGTCTCAGCGGCAGCGGCCCCCTCGACTATGGCGCCGGCGTGCGTCAGCGCGTCGTCTCGCTCGCCGGTGTATTGCTGCGCGAACGAGTGCCGGGACTGCCCGACATTGAGGCCGAGTTGGTGGCGAACACCGCAGTAGACATCACGCTCGGCATGCTGCACGAGTACCTCGGCGCGTCGCTTGAGCATCGCCCGCACATCCAGCAGGAGTTGGTGTATGTGCTGTCGTCCTGGCTGTACAGCCGGTACCCGCAGGCCAGCAACGTCGCCTGGTCCGATGCGCTGTACCCGATCCAGCCGTCACGCATGCCGTTGAAGGTCGATCCGCGGATGCCGGTGTACCCCGCATTGTCGCCCCTTCAGCACGAAGCCGCCATCGGCTGAAACGGCTGGTCGCCGAGCGCTCAGGTGCTCGAGGCGAGTGACAACTCCAGCAGGCTGACGGTCTTGCGCCCTTCGTCGGTGTCGTGTTGGCCGACTTCGCGGAAACCGATCGAGTGGTGGAATCGCAGCGAGCCCTCGTTCATCGGGCGGATGTTCACCTCGCACAACAGCACCGGCCACTTTGGCGCGCTCTGCTGGACCAACTCGCTGTAGAACGCGCGGCCGATGCCGTAGCGTCGGAACTCGGGATGGACGGCGATGCGATCGAGGTACACGAACGTGTCGTAGCGCTCGCTGAACCAGCGGTAGTTGAGGCTGCCGTATGGCTGCCCGGGAGCGATGACCCAGCAGAACCCGGCGAAGCGGCCGTCGACTTCGGCAACCAGTGCACATGCGGCCAACTCTGAGAGACGTGCTACTTCTGGCGCGTCGAGTTCGTTGAGTTCGGGGACGTTGGCGTTGTTGAGTTCCAACGTGGACTCGATGTCGTGGGGGGTGAAGGGTCGGATCAGCACTGAGCCTCAGGCTAGTGACAGCGTCGACCTCAGGCGATGGGCGGCGTAGCCTTTCCGAATGCTCTTCCGTCAGCAGCCAGAGATCGTCGCACCTGCCGATGCCCTGCCGGGCCGCACCGACCAGACGATGCCGGTGCCCGAACACCACTACGTACTCGACGCACCGCTGGTCGGCCCGTGGCCCACTCCGCTGCAGACGACGGTCTTTGCCCTTGGTTGCTTCTGGGGGGCCGAGCGCAAGTTCTGGCAGACCGACGGGGTGTACTCGACGGCCGTTGGCTACGCAGGTGGCTACACCGCGAACCCGACCTACGAGGAGACATGCAGCGGTCGCACGGGCCACACCGAAGTGGTACTCGTGGTCTTCGATCCCACCAAGGTCTCCTTCGCGCAACTGCTGAAGGTGTTCTGGGAGAACCACGACCCCACACAGGGCATGCGCCAGGGCAACGACATCGGTACCCAGTACCGCAGCGCGATCTACACCACCGACGTTGCGCAACGCGCCATCGTGGACGAGACCCTGGAGCTGTACCAGGCGCGCCTTGCTGCTGCCGGCTACGGGACGATCACCACCGAGGTGGCACCCCTGGGCGAGTTCTATTACGCCGAGCCATACCACCAGCAGTACTTGGCGAAGAACCCCAACGGGTACTGCGGGATCGGTGGCACGGGCGTCAGTTGCCCGATCGGCGTTGCCTGAACTCGGCCAGGGCGACCTTCAGTTCATCGAGCGAGTGCACCATGCGGTGCAATGAGCACTCGAGCATCAGGTTCACCACTTCGTGGTCGAACCGCTTGCGCCAGTCGGTGTGCATCCCGATGAGGTATTTGCCGGTGGCATAGGCGTAGCCCAACTCCCACGCGGTGCCGTCGTCGGTGATGATGCCGTTCAGATTGGCCACCACCACATCGCACGTGTCGATGCCGCGCTTGTCGTTCTCGAAGATCTGGCGGACGTTGAACTGATCCTTGGGTGGGTTGTCTCGATGCGGGAGGAACGTGATGAACCCTGCCTCAGCAACCACCCGGTCGACTGTCTCGATCCAGTATCGCTCACCCTCGTCGAACAACGGTCCGGCAACGTACGCGCGCAACTCGGTCATGGGTTCCAGCCCTTCTCTCTGATCTCGGCGCCGTCGGCGTCTTTCGTCCGGCCCTGCCATCGCAGGGCACCGGGTGTCGTGCTCAGCTTGGCGACCAAACCCTGCATCGGTGTGCCCTCCAGATCGACGATCGCCTGACGGAACATGAAGTGCGGGTCGGCGGCGATATCGGCCATGTCCATCACCGGGCCGATCGCAGCCTCGGCCTCGGTGAACACCTGGAGCACGTCGGCCTGTGTGCGTGAATGGCAGAACTCGCGCATGAGCGTCTCCAGTGCCTCCCGGTTGGCCATGCGGTCGGCGAACGTCACGAAGCGCGGGTCGCCCTCCACGCCCAGCAGGCGCAGTACTCGGGCGGCCACCGAATCGCTGGATGCCGAGAGCCCGACCCACTTGCCATCCGAGCACTGGTAGGTTCCGCGCGGCACCGTGTACGGCAGGCCGGCGCCGAGGCGACCCTGTTGTTCGCCCGTCAGACCGAACAGCGTCACGAGCGGACTCATGATCTGGAACAGGCTCTCGATCAGGCTGACATCGACCACCTGACCGACGCCACTGTGCAGCGCCACCATCGTCGCGAACGCGGCGACGACACCGGTGAGCTCGTCGGTGAGAGCGATCGCTGGCAGCAATGGTTGACCGCCGGGCTCACCGCTGATCGCGGCCAGGCCCGACATCGATTCAGCGATCGTGGCGAACCCCGGACGGTTGCGGTACGGGCCGGTTTGTCCGAAGCCGGTGATGCGCGTGATCACCAAGCGCGGGTTCAGCGTCAACAGCACATCGGGGCCGAGGCCGAGGCGTTCCAGCGTGCCCGGGCGGAAGTTCTCCACCAGCACATCGGCCGACTCGATCAGTTGCTTCAGCAGCGCGAGGTCGTCGGCGATCTTCAGATCGAGCGCAATGATGCGCTTGTTGCGATTGACCAGTTTCCACCAGATGCCCTCGCCGTCGCGAGGGTCGCGCCACGCCATGTTGCGCAGACTGTCGCCGCCGTCGGGTCGCTCGACCTTGATCACGTCGGCGCCGAAATCGCCCAGATAGCGGGCGCAGTTCGGACCGGCGATCACCGTCGACAGATCGATGACCCGCAGATCGGCGAGGGGTAACGCGGTGGGCTGCGTCACTGGGTCAGCCGAGCACGTTGAAGTCGTTCGGCAGCGGGCGTCGGCCGGTGAGCGCCAGGATCAGCGGTGCCGGTGACGCCAGCTGCGTCAGCGCGAACAACACGACCGCCGAGGTCTCGGGATGCAACTGCATCAACTGTCCCGTGGCGCGCTGCAGATCGAGTGTGTGCACTCCGATCTCGACCACACGGGTGGCGAGGTATTCCGACAATGTGATCTGCCCTGCGAACGTGTTCACCGGTTCGTCGTCGGCGGTCGCCGCCACGCGTGCGAGTGTCTGCGCGATGACGGCCTCGGCCTCCCCCACTGGGTCGAGCAGTTGCCGACCTGCGTCGCGGCCGCGCGCCGCCACACCCTGATGCACCGATGGGTCGGTGAGCACCGTGCTGTAGTACTCGCCGGCATCGGCCAGGACGCGGTCGACGGTCGGCTCGGCCAACAGGTAACTCTCGATGGTGAGGAAGGCACGCAATGTGTGCGCCGCGAGTTCACGTGTGGTCCATTCGCCGAGCGCTCCCTCGCGGTCCCACTGGTCGGCGGTGATCGCCCGCAGCGTGTGCAACAGCGTGCGACTGCCTTCCTCGAAGCCGGCTCTCACCGCAGCGGGATGTTGCAGCATCGGTCCTCCAGCGCGCCGAGCGCGTAGTGCTCGTAGTCCACACCGAAGTCGCGGTACAGGTGGCGGCACCGTTCACTCCACGACAGTGCCTCGGGTGTGGACACACGGTGCACGACCTGGGTGATGCCGGCTTCGTACACCCGGTATTCGGCCCATGTCCCGGGGAAGTCCTTCACACACCCGATCTCGATCGACGGCACACCGCACGGCATATGGCGTACCCGATGGCGATGTGTGTGCCCGGCGGTGTAGGCCACGATCGATCGGCGGCGAGCGACGACCGCCGCCAGCGCTTCGCTGGGGTCGGGCTGCAGGCCGAAGTACGACTCGGAGCGGTGGTCGTGTGCCGTGCCGTCGATCCATTGCTGATGATGACCCATCGCGAGTACGGGACGGTCGGACTGCGCGGCCATCGCGTCCAGCCACTCAAGTTGTTCGGCGCGCAGGGATCCGTTGGTCTCGCCCGGTGTCACGGTGTCGAGCAGCGCGATCGCCACACCGGGCAACTCGATCCAGCGATCGCCCGAGAAGACGTCCTGCCCGCGGTAGGAATCATGGTTGCCGCGCACGACGTGCAGCCGATCGCCGAACGCAGTTCGGTAGTGGCGTTCGAAGTCCGCCAACTCCTCCGGCCGACCGTCGGCGGTGACATCACCCTTCACGATGACGACGGCGGCATCGAGCTCGAGGATCTCGGCGACCGCACCGCGGTTCATTGTCTCCGGGTACGGCGCCTCGCCCGGCAGGGCCCGCTGGATGGGGCCCTCGGGACTGTCGCCGATGCGGCCGCACTCGACCTCCCCGAAGTGCACATCGTTGACCGTGGCGAAACGCGCCAGCAGTTCACCCGCAGGCCGGGAGAGCGTGGTGACCTCGTGCCCGAGCACGGTGTAACTGGTGGACGGCTGCAGGCCGGTGAGCCGCGTGACCTCGGCCCCATCGTGCAGAACGATCAGATCGTCGGCAACCGTCGTGATGTCCATCCTGGATCAGCGGTAGGGGCGACCGCGGCGCGACGGCACCGGACGGGCCCACCAACGTCCGCTGAAGCGCCATGTGGGGATGCGCCGGTCGCCCTCGAACGACCCCTCGGCTACCGGACGCGGCCACAACGCCTCGACCGCCGCGACGACCGCCACGGCCTCCTCGTCAGTGGGCGCTGGAGTGATCTGCGCGTCCATCAGAGCGGCACGTTTCCGTGCTTGCGGTGCGGCAGTTCCTCGCGCTTGGTGCGCAGCATGCGCAGACCGGCGACGATCTTCTGTCGGGTCTCGGCCGGGTCGATCACATCGTCGATGTAGCCGCGCTCGGCGGCGTTGTAGGGGTTGGCGTACTTGTCGGTGTACTCCTGCACCAGCTCGGCGCGGCGGGCCACCGGGTCGGCGGCCTGCTGCAACTCGCGGCGGTACACGATCTCGACAGCGCCCTGCGGTCCCATCACGGCCAGTTCGGCGGTGGGCCATGCGTAGGCGAGATCGGAGCCGATGGACTTCGAGTCCATGACCACGTACGCGCCGCCGTAGGCCTTGCGGGTGATGATCTGGATGCGCGGCACGGTGGCCTCGCAGTAGGCGTACAGCAGCTTGGCGCCGTGGCGGATGATGCCGCCGTACTCCTGGTCGACACCGGGCAGGAAGCCG
>CAIXHI010000400.1 GCA_903919215.1 uncultured Acidimicrobiaceae bacterium | reverse complement strand
TGCCATTCTTCTGGCGATCCCGTTCGTCAAGGAGTCACGCGCGACGGGCGATACCAAGTACGACGTGCCCGGTGCGATCTTCGCGACGGCCGGTCTCGTGTCGTTGGTCTACGGCATCACGCAGGCGAACACGATGGGCTGGAGCGGTACCTCTACTTTGTCGTTCATCGGTCTCGGCTTGCTCCTCCTGGCCATCTTCATCATCATCGAGACGCGCACGACTCACCCGCTGCTGCCGCTGCGGATTCTTGCCAACCGCAACCGCGGTGGTGCCTACCTCGCCTCGTTCTTCGTCGGCGTCGGCCTGTTTGCGATGTTCCTGTTCCTGACGTTCTTCTTCCAGGGAGTTCTGGGGTACACGCCACTGCAGTCCGGTTTGCTGTTCCTGCCCTTCTCAGCGGGCGTCATCATCAGCGCCGGTGCGGCGAGCCAACTGTTGCCTCGTTTTGGTCCGCGCTGGGTCACGGCAGTTGGATTCTTGCTGGCCATCTCGGGGATGCTTCTGCTCACTCGCATGACATCGACGAGCGTCTACGTGAGCGACATCCTGCCCGCCCTGATCGTCATCAGCCTGGGCATGGGTCTGGTGTTCGTGCCGCTGTCCGCCGTGTCGCTCTTCGCGATTGGCAACCACGACGCTGGCGTCGCCTCGGCCGTGCTCAATACGAGCCAGCAGATCGGCGGCTCTATTGGTGTGGCCTTCCTTAACACGATTGCGGCATCGGCCACCACGGCCTTTGTCGTGGCCAACAATCTCGATGCCCCGACGCCGGACGCACTGGTGGCAGGCTTCACGAAGGGCTTCCTGTGGGGAGCCCTGATCCTCGCGGTCGCCGGCATCATCTGGGTCGTCCTCGTGACCATGACGAAGAAGGACATGGCGGCAAACGACTCACCGACAGCGCACGTCGGCTAGTCGCTGTCGGCCTACTTCACCGTGTAGTTGCGGGTGGTGCTGTAGGCCGACCACTGGTTGGAGATCGCGGGCGCGGATCCCTTGACGGTGCATGAGCCCTTCTTGACCAGGCTCAGCTTGTAGTAGCCACCGCTCTTGATGACCTTGCAGTACGAACCACCCTTGGTGACCTTCCACTTCACGGGCTGATTGACGTTGGTGACGGTGCTGGTGGTGCTGAGATTGAGCTTCTTGCCCTTGGCGTACTTGCCCGACTGCGGTGCCGTGACCTTCGCGGTCTGCGGGCCGGCCACGGTCTGCACGTTGTACTGCTGCGTCGTCGGCGCGTAGCCGTTGCCACCGTTCGTGCTGGCAGTGAGGGTGCAGGGACCGCCGACACCGTTGACCTTGACGACATTTCCGCTCAGGCTGCATGGTCCAGCGATGCTGAGGGCAACCGGCGACCCGGATGCTGAGGAGCTTCCGAGAGTCACGCTCGCACCGTTGTACAGACTGGCGCTGTTTCCGGGTGCCCAGGCTCCGGCGCTGCCCGCGGGGTTGATCGTGATGACATCCGGCTTGAGTTGCTGGATCACCTGGACACTATTGGAGGCGCTGCCCCCGTTGACGCCGCTACCGCCTGAGTACTTGGCAGCGATCGCGAAGGTGCCAAGCGAGTTCGGCACCCATGTGACCGCTGCGGCGCCGTTGGCCACCTTGGCGGTGTTCAGATACTTGCCGTTGACGGAGAAGTCGACCGATCCGGTGGCGTTGGTCGGAGTGATCTTGGCGGTGAGTTGCACTGACGTGTTCACGTAGTTCGTCTGCGGGACAACAAGCGAGACGCTCGATGCGGTGGCGCTCACCTTGATGGAGTCAGTCGCGGTCTTGGACGAGTTGGCGTTGGAGTCTCCGCCGTAGACCGCGTAGACGTAGATGGTGCCGACGGTCGCGGGAGTCGTGTAGTTGATGCTTCCGCGTCCGCTGCCGTCGAGGGTGGTGCTGCCGATCGCCGAGCCGTTGTTCAGGTAGAAGGTGACGCCGCCAGTGGGAACGTACGAGCCGGACGACGCGCGAACAGTAGCCGTCAGGGGAATGACGCTCGACGCGGCAGCAGTACCCGGCGTGCTGATCGAAGAGGCAGTGTTGACGAGGCCGATCTGGGAGACCTGGCTGTCGAAGGCCGGTGCGCCGTCGCTTGGGTCGAACTCCGCCTTGACGGTGATGGCGCCAGCATTCGATGGTGTCCACGAGATTCGTGCGGTCGATCCGAGGGAGCCACCGACCGGCTGCGTACCGATGGCCTGGCCGTTGGCGGTGAAGATGACATTGCCAGACGGTGCGCCCACAACATCGGACGACACGGATGCAGATACGTCCTGGGCGACGCCGGTTGTGCCTCGGCTCCCGACCGAGATCGTGACGGAGGCATCGGCGCTGGCTGGCGCGGCCATGCCGACGAGCAGGGCGGCGAACATGGCAACCACTGCTGCGATGGCGACCGCCACCTTGCTGGATCGGGTACCTGCTACTCCTGCGCGCACGGCGGTTCTCCTTCGTCTCTTGCTAGTGCCCAGCAGCTGATCAGGGAGCCGTCTGGACGTAGGCGTCAATCTCTGCGAGCACCATCGCACGAGTTGCGTCTGGAGCGAAAGAGGCTCGCACCGACTCAGCTGCGAGATCGGCCAGATCGGCGCGGTCCAGGCCGAACACCTCGTGTCCGATGTGGTACTCGTTGTTCAGATTCGTCCCGAACATTCCCGGGTCATCCGTGTTCAGCGTGAGTCGGACTCCGGCCTCCCTAAGGATCGGAAATGGGTGCGAAGCGAGATCAGGCACGGCCTTGGTGCAGATGTTCGACGTGGGGCAGATCTCAAGCGCGATGCCGCGCTCGGCCAGAGCGGCCATGAGCGCCGGGTCCTGCGCAGCCGCGAGTCCGTGGCCGACCCGCTTGGCACCCAGTTGGTCGATAGCCGACCAGACCTGGTCCGGACCCACCGTCTCGCCGGCATGGGGCAGGCTCTGCAGGCCGATATCCGTGGCCCGGCGGAACAGGTCAGCGAAGTCACCGCGCGGCACGCCCACTTCCCGACCACCGATGCCGAATCCGATACTGCCGTCCGGCCGATGCTGGGCAGCCCACGCGAGGGTCCGTTCACCCGACGGGATGCCGAAGTCGCCGTCGATGTCGTAGACCCAGGCAAGTTCGACGCCTGACGCGGCGAGGGCGTCGGCCCGCCCGCGGTTGAGCGCATCGGCGAGCTCATCGGGTGCGATGCCGACTCTGAGGTGGCTGTCAGCCGTCACGGTGGCCTCCGCGTAGCGCACGTTCACCGTGGCGAGATCACGTCCGAGACCCACAGCCAGTTGATAGATGTCGTCGCCCGTACGGACGAGCCGTGATGCCGCCACGTAGACCGAGATGAAGTTGGCGAAGTCGGTGAAGCGGTAGAACTCCCGCATCGCAGCCTCGTCCTGCGGCAGCCCCTCGTCGGGGTACTTCCGTGACAGCGCGAGGATGGTTTCCGCCGAGGCGGCACCCTGCATGTGCACGTGGAGTTCGGCCTTGGGAAGGCCGGCAATGAACGATGTGATGTCTGCGTCGTGGTCCACGTTCGGACCCTACCCACACCGTTCATCGCCGACCAGCTGCTGCCGGCGTCAGTGGTGGGTCGGGACCCGTGACCACCAGTCCCCGCCGAACTCGGCGATGGTGATGGCGACCGTGTCGAACTCGATGGACAAGGCCGCTGGCGAGCGGAAGGCGGGGGTCGGTCGCCACTCGATGGGGCCACTGACGATCCGCGCGTTCGGAAGGAGCGGAACGAGGCGACGGAAGATCATCGCCACCTCGAGTGTGGCCAGCCCGCGGCCCGTGCAGAAGTGACTGCCGTGTCCGAAGGCGAGGTGCTG
>CAIXHI010000399.1 GCA_903919215.1 uncultured Acidimicrobiaceae bacterium | reverse complement strand
CAGCCGGCCTCCGTTGGGAAGAAACCCCAGTAGTCGAGCATGTCGCCGGTGAGCGCATAGGTCACGTTGTTCGATGTCAGCGCGGCGCGCTCCAGACGCAGTACCACCTGTCCCTCGGCGAGTTGCTCCGGCGGTGTCGACTCCGCGACTCGGAACGAGTGGATGTCGCGTCGGTCGATCTCGAAGTGCATCTCAGCCCTTGGTGATTGCGTCGAGCGACGCCCGCAGGCCCATCACGTAGACCTCGCCCGGGGCGCAATCGCTGAGTGATGTAGCGATCCGTGCGACCTCGTCGGGTGAGTCGACGGCGATGAACTGCACGGTGTCCCACCTGCGACCGTCACCGATGATCGTGCCTTCGGCCGTGAGGTTCGTGGCGCCGGGAATGGCTGCGAACGCGTTGGCACGGTCGGCGGTCTGGCGCACGACCATGGCCACCCAGCGGTCGGGCTCGGGCGACGGCCGGCCGCGCGTGTCGAGCGCGAGGTCTTCGGGCCGGCAACACACGATCGTCGTCCGCTGCATCCCGGCAGCCTTGTGCTCGTGCTTCTCGGCGAAGTCGTTGCGTGACTGCATCTCGATGAACGAGGCGCGCGTGGCGTAGCGAACGATGGCGATGCGATCCCAGTCCTCCTCGCCGACGAGGTTGCTCTCGACGTCGGCGACGAACACGACAGCCGCCCCGATCTTGGACAGGATCGCCGTCGGGTTGTAGCGGTCGTCGGCCTCGCGGCCGCTGATCGTGGTGTCGACCACCGAGCCTTCGGCGTACTGCGCGACCTCGTGGTACTTCATCAGGTTGACCATGTAGATCGGACCATCCTCCTCGGGAGGGCGGGTCGCGAGGAACAGCCCGTAGCCCGAGTCGATGATCCCGTACTTGTGCTTGATCGGCTTGGCTTCGGACATCGTGTCTCCCTGGTCGTCAGGAGAGTACCGATGGTGCTCCCTCCGGTGCGAGGCGGACCGTCGACGGAGGGCGATCGCAAGGTGGGACGTTCAGAGCCAGGCCATTGGCGCCGTCACGCCAGTCGGCGCGTCGGCCCACACGAATGCCGGAGGTGCCGCGGCGGGTGGCATGGCTGCTTGCGACGTCGGGGTCAGGCGGTAGTCGCCGTGCGCAGGGTCGATCATCTGCGGTTGCCACGTGTTGATGCGATTCGATGAGGTCAGTTGCGTCGCGTTGCACGTCGGGTTGGTGGGGGCGCAACCCGTGGAGTCGCCGATACCGAGTGGCATGTCGGCCGGCCCGTTCCAGATGACGTTGCCGACGATGCGCACGTCGTCGTCCGCCAGTGATGGGTTCGGTGCATGACTTCCGGCTGGCGGTGTCGTCGGCCCTTGGATCTCGAAGTGTTGCCACTGCGACTGCACACCCGCAGGGTTGACGACGATGTTGTTGTAGAAGTACACGTGGCGATTCGGGATGGGTACATCGCCGGTGTTGCTCGGCCCCCAGCCGCCCGCAGCGAGGTGCGCCGCACACGTGGCGGTGTCGCCGTCGCAACTGCGGCTCCCGTGCACGAACTCCACGAGGTGGCTGCGTGTGCCGACGCGGTAGAGCGTGTTCCCGGCGAGCAGGATGTTGTACCCGCCGTTGACGCCGAGCCCTGCACCTTCGGTGTCGTGCACGACGTTGTCGGTGATGCGGATGCCGTACGCCTCGTACTGCAGCCACGGTGCCACCATGAACTCGAAGCCCGTGCCTTGCCCGGCCGTGAGACCCCCGGTGCCGCAGTCGTAGACCTCATTGCCCGACACGGTGAGATATGCGCTGCCACCTTTGGTGTACATGCACCAGTCCTGCGCGCCGTGGATGCGGTTACCAGTGACATGCCCGTACTGGACGGCGACGAAGTCGATCGCATTGTCGTCGGCGCCGTGGATGTCGGACGACTCGATGAACAGGTACTGCGACTGGTTCACCTTCACCGTCTCGTGGGCGCCGGTGCCGCCGGACAACTCGCTGTCGCGGATGAGGATGTGGTCGCAGTGCTCGCAGTGGAACGCATCGCCGTCGCGGATGATGTCGACGCCGATGAGGGCGAAGTAGCTGACGGCGTACATATTGATATCGCCGTCAAACACCACAGTGTGTGCTCCGTCGGCGGCCTCGACGATGATCGGTGCAGCGACGGTTCCGTGGCGATCTTCCCAGTAGTTCACCAACGCATCAACCGGGTAGTGCCCGGCCGTGAGGTGCAGGTGGTAGCCGGTGGTCAGTGTCGTACCGGCCGGGACGCGGCGCCATGCCTCGTCGACTGTGCGCAGCGCAGTGGTGCGAGTGGTGCCGGTGTTGGCATCGTTGCCAGTGGTCGGGTTCACCCACAGGTCGTTGCCGTGAAACGTCGCGAGCGAATCGGGGAAGGCGGCCTGGTCGAGGCGCACCGCAGGCTCGGTGACGACGACGGGCTCGCTGATCGTTGGGACGGTGACGGCCGTCGTCGCCTGTGTCTGTACCGACTGCTGCGAGTCAGTACAGCCGCTGATCATTCCGATCAGCAGGAGCATTGCTCCGCCAGTTCGATGAATCTTGCGTCCGGTTCGCACGCAGTGTCATCGGCACGAGGTGCCGGGAAGCTGAGCAGGGACGAAGGCCCCTGGCCGGGCGATCCTGTCTGTCACACGGTGCACGTGTCGGGCAGCATCGACTGTCCCTGAGTCGTCAGGCCACCTTGCGCAGCCAGAACGAACCGCCGGCGTTGATGCAACGCGGCAACGCGGCCGAGACTCGCGCAGGGTCGAGTGTGTGCAACAGACTCGGCCAGAGCAGGATCTCGAACGTGTCGTTGTACTGCAGGAATGACCGCAGCACGTACTGCTCGTTCCACCCGCGGTGCTCGTACACCCATTCGCGCGGGTACTCGAAACCGGGGAAGATGTCGTGCAGGTGGATGACGACGCCGGGGCGAAGCGCCGGAAGGATGTCGGCGAAGATCCGGGTGACATCGCTGCCGGTCTTGGACACGTGCGTCGAGTCGATGAACAACACATCGCCATCACCGAGCGCAGCGAATAGATCGAGGTCGACGTCCTGTGTGCGCACCGTCCGGATGTTGACGGTCGCTCGATCGCTGTCCTTGACGAGGGAGTCGAGCAGCGCCGGGTATGGGTCGCAGAACGTGATCTGCGTCGCTCCGTCGAGGTACTTCTCACGCGCATCCAGTGTGCACGCCGACGAGAAGCCGCACCCCAGCTCGATCAGCTGCGACGGGCGAAAGTGGCGCAGCATGGCGGTCAGCACGGTCGCGTCGCCGTCACCGTAGACAGGGTTTTCTGACCAGTACCGGTCGCCAACGGCAGCTGCGGCGTCCTGGGTGACGTGCAACTGGATGTCGCCGAGCACAGGCGCCAACTCATCGAGCAAGGCCCACTGTTCGTCGAGACGCAGCTTGACGCCGGCAACCACGGCGGGGTCGGTGCCGAAGATCTGATCCTCGTGGGCCTGTATCTCGGCGACGTCGACATGCGGTGAGTAGAAGTGGCCGATCGGAGCGAACAGCCGGTCGAGCTGGGCGATCCGCCGTTCGTACTCGCCGAGGATCGGCAGCTTCCGGGCGATCGCTCGCAGCCGTCGGGTGTATCGCTTCGTCATCTGGGTCGCTCCGTTCTCCGGCTCCGGCGGTCGCCTGCGGCCCCGGGAGCCTGTCACACCGGTTGGGCACGTTCGTCGGATGACCGCTGCTCTTCGGCGACCGAGCACAGTTGGCGATGTCACCAACGTTGACACCAACGGTTCGCGGGTGTAGACCGACAGCATGATCGACAGCACCATTCGTGACCACTGCCTCCCTGCGGAGGTCGACAGGCGCGCCGCGTCGGAGCGTCTGGCCCGGCTGCGAACGGTGCTGGCGGCGCACGACATCGGCGCCGGGCTGTACTTCGATGCGGTGAACATCCGCTACGCCTGCGGTGTCCGCAACATGCAGATCAACACCACCCGCAACCCGGGCCGCTACGTGTTCGTGCCGGTGGAGGGCCCGGTGACGTTGTTCGAGTACACGGGCTGTGGACACCTGGCCGAGGGGTACGACACGGTGCAGGAGATTCGGACCGCGAAGGGTGTGCACCCGTTCTATGCCGGCGATCACCATGCCGAGCACATGGATGCATTCCTCGAGGACATCGACGAGCTGATGGCCCGTGCCGGTCTGCGCGGCCAGCGGCTCGGCGTGGAGCGCGCTCCCACGATGGTGGTGCCAGCGCTGATGGCGCGCGGCTACGACGTCATCGACGCCAGCATCACCATCGACCTGGCCAAGTCGATCAAGACCCCGACGGAACTGCAGCTCATCCGCGCGTCCGTCGCGTGCACCGAATCGGCAGTCGCGTACATGGAGGAGCGCTTGCTGCCGGGTCGCACCGAGAACGAAGTGTTCGCCGATCTGAACAAGGCGCTCATCGCTGGCGGCGGCGAGTACATCGAGACCCGGTTGTTCAACAGCGGGGCGCGCACCAACCCGTGGTTCCAGGAGACCGGCAGCAAGGTGATCGAACACGGCGACCTCGTTGCGCTGGACACCGACGCGATCGGATGCCACGGCTACTACACGGACATGTCGCGCACGTTCCTCGCCGGTGATGGCGAGGCGACCAGCGAGCAGAAGACGGTGTACGGGCTGGCCTACGAGCAACTGCAGTACAACATCGATCTGATCCGCGCCGGCGTGTCGTTCCGCGACTTCGCC
Source organism: uncultured Acidimicrobiaceae bacterium (assembly GCA_903919215.1). Taxonomy (GTDB): domain Bacteria; phylum Actinomycetota; class Acidimicrobiia; order Acidimicrobiales; family Ilumatobacteraceae; genus UBA668. The sequence goes on along the minus strand of CAIXHI010000399.1, from coordinate 14,424 downwards.
GACCGCACGTGGCCGATCCCCGCCGAGTACGTGAAGAACCGCTACCTGTGCCCGGTGCACGGCAATGGGATGACCGGCGAGTACCCAGTCATTCCGTACCCCGATATCTTCCACCTCGTCGGTCAGGACGGCGAGTTTGCCGAGAACATGACCGTGTGCGTCGAGAGCTTCGTCGGCAGTGAGCACGGCGGCCCGGGTGTGAAGTTGGAAGAGCAGGTGCTCGTCACCGCGACCGGCGTCGAGCGCCTCACCACCTATCCGTACGAACCCCGCCTGCTGTCATGAGGTGCGGGTAGGGTCGGCGCGATGCCGCCGAGAACTGTCTCCACTCGTGCGGATTTCGTGGCCGCCGCCATCACCTTCGTGGATGAGCACGGGCTGGCTGCGCTCACCCTGCGCTCACTGGGCGATGCGCTGAAGCTGAACCACACGGCGCTGTACCGGCACTTCAAGGACAAGGACGATCTGCTGGTCGCGATGATCGAGACGGTGATCACCGACATCGTCTCCATCGAACTGTCGCCGCGGGCGAAGCCTCGCGCTCGGCTGCTGCAGTTGTTACGTCACTGCCGCAGATCGTTGCTGCAGCATCCCGAACTCGCCGGAGCGATCGTGGCGGTGTCGAGCACCTTGCCAACTGCGCACCGGTTCACGTCGATGGTGTGCAGCGAACTGGAGGCAATGGGGTTGCAGGGTTCCACGGTGCCAGAGACGTATCAGATGCTCGAGGGCTATGTGATGGGCTCCACCATCTTCGACGTTGCCGGCACGCCGCAGCACCTGGAGCAACGCCGGGTTCGCCTTCGGCTGCTCGGCCACCCGTTGTTCGACGAGGTCAGCCGAACCACTGCTGATGTCGAGGCGCTCAACGAGCGAGCCTTCGAACGCGGATTGGCTGCGCTCATCGACGGCTGTGTGGCCTCGCTCTAGACGGCCGTGGCCGAAGGCCTGAACCGGCACCCGTTGCGCTGGGCGCAACGGGTGCCGTGATGTTCGACGATCAGGTGGTGGTTGCCGACAGACGTGCGCTGGGTGTGCCAGTGCCGATTGCGTTGGTGGCGACCACGGCGAACCAGTAGGTGGTTCTGCGGGCCAGACCGGTGTTGATGGTGCAGTTCAGCGTCGTGCCGGTGGCGGTGCACTGTCCGACCACCGTCGTGCTGACGGCGGAGGAATAGGCGTACGCCCGGTAGCCGGTGAGAGTCGATCCACCTGTGCTGGCCGGCGCCGTCCAGGTCACCCGCATGGTCGCGTTGCCGGGAGTCAGCGTGGCGATCGTGGGTGCCGACGGGGCGGACAAGGCACTGGTGGTCGTGGTCGACCGTGCCGAAGCCGTGCTCACACCAACCACGTTGGTCGCGGTAATCGACAGCCAGTACTGCACGCCGGCCGTCAGGCCGGTGACCGTGCAGGTCAGCGTGCCCGCCGTAGCGCAGGTGGCGGCCGGAGCCGTGCCAGCGAGTGTGGTGAACGCCGACACCGTGTAGGCGGTGATGGGTCGGCCACCGGTATCGGCTGGTGCGGTCCACTGCGCCACCACCGAGGTGGACGACGGGGTCAGGGTGAGGCCGGTCGGAGTGCCGGGAACGGTGTAGGCCGAAGTGGTAGCAGTGGCGCGGTCCGATGCTGCGCTCGACCCGTTGACGTTGGTGGCTGTGACATCGAACCAGTACTGCGTGCCGACGGTGAGTCCGGTGATGGAGCACGTCAGCGTCCCAGCAGTGGTGCACTGTGCGAGCGGTGTCGTGCCGTTCGCCGCAGTGAACGCCCGGGCGGTGTAGCCGGTGATGGCCGAGCCTCCGTTGCTGGGTGCGGTCCACGTCACTTGCGCCGTGGTGTACGACGCAGTCACCGTGGGTGCTGCAGGGGCATCAGGGGCCGCCGCCGGACGCACGGAGACGCGAGGTGTCGAATCCGGACCCGTGCCGATCGGGTTGGTGGCCGACACGGCAACGCTGTAGGTGCGGGCGTTGGTCAGGCCAGGAATGGTGCACGACATCGGGTCGGCGATGTTGACGACCGTGAAGGTGCAGGTCGCGGCCGGCACCGTGCCGTTGACGGTGGTGAAGGCCTTCGCCGTGAACTGAGTGATGACGTAGCCGCCCGAACGGGTCGGAAGGGCCCACGAGATGGTGGCCGATCCGTTCCCTGCGGCCGCGGTCACCAGTCGGGGTGCCGTGGGCACTCCCACCGGTGCGATGGTCACCCGGGGACTGTTGGGAGCCCCCTGGCCGGCCAGGTTCGATGCGCGGACGTCGATGTAGTACAGGTTGCCAGCGGTCAACGCTGGCACGGTGCACGTGAGTGCCCCGGTGGTGCTGCACGAGCCGATGATGTTGCCAGCGGCGATGTCGTCGTACACGGTGGCCGTGTACGACTTGATTGCGCTCCCGCCGTTCGAGGTGGGGGCCGACCACGTGACGGTGGCGCTGCTGTCCACGTTGGTCTGTGCAGCAACTGTCAACGGTGCACCGGGAACGGTGCCCGGTGTGGCTGCCAGGCGGCCCTGAACGCCGCCGACGCTGGAACCCGAACCGTTGGTGGCGGTGACCTCGATGAAGTAGGTCTGCCACGCCGTGAGGCCGGTGATGGAGCACGTGAGCAGTGCGGTCGTGCAGGCGGTGCCGGCCGTGGTGCTTCCCTCGGCGGTGGTGTAGGCCCGTGCGGTGTAACTGGTGACGGCCGAGGCGCCGGTGCGCAGCGGTGCGGCCCACAACACTGCCAGCGACGTGGCTGCCGAGGTGGTGGTCACGTTGGCCGGGCTCGACGAGATGGCAACCGTGACAGTGCCGTTCAGGAACTGCAGGGTCTCCACATTCCGCACGGTGTCGGTGCCGTCGCGGTTGGCGATGTTGTCGACAACTCGAACGAGGCCACCCGCCAGGTAGGTGATGGTGTAGTCGGCGATGTTGCCGGTGAACTTGGCGACGTCGTTCTCGCCGGCGTACGCGCCAGCGAGGATCCGACGCAGGATGGTGATGTCGCCGGGGTCGAGCCTGCCAGCGAGCACTGCAGCGCGCAGCGCGGCGGTGTCACGAACGAGGATCCGCCCGGTGATGGGGTCGAGCGTGCCAGCGACACCTGCAGCGGCAGGCACCGAGAGCAGCACTTCGAGAGAGGCATCGCCGTCGATGAGGTCGTTGCCCGAACGGCCCTCGAGCAAGTCGGAACCTGCGCCGCCGATCAGGATGTTGCCGGCCGTCCATGTGGTGACCCCGGCCCCCAGCAGCAACTGCAACCCTTGGAACTTCGCAAGATCTGTCTGGTTGAGGTAGTCGGTCAGCGTGGTGAGCGGTGTGGTGAGGGTGGTGCGAATGTCGCCGCGCAGTGTGTCGTTGCCGCGGCCACCCGAGAGGGCTTCGACCGAGTCGAACCCATCCTGCAGCCCAGCGAGGATGTCGGCGGGCAGCGGGACGAACAGTTGCAGGTCGGCAATCGCCGCTTGGGTGGAGGTCGGGTTGTAGTAGGTGGTCCAGTCGAAACCGAATCCGCCCAGGAAGCTGTCGATACCGGGGCCGCTGACGGAGATGTCGGCTGCTCCGCCACCGTCGAGCAGATCGTCGCCGTTGCCGCCGACGATCACGTCGTCACCGGATGTGGAAAGGTCGATACCGAACGGTGCCGCGCCGTCGCCGGAAATGATGTCCGAGCCACTGCCGCCGTCGAGCCAGTCGCTACCGTCGTCGCCGCTAATGGCGTCTGCTGCATCACTGCCTTGTGTCAGGTCGTTCCCGGGTCCGCCCAACATCGTGGTGGCGTCGGTGCCGCCCACCATGAAGTCGGCGCCCCAGCCGGCGTTGAACAGGTCGGCGCCGGGGCCTCCTGAGGCCATGTAGTCGTTGCCGTCACCTGCAGAGAAGATGTCGAGACCCGATGAGTCGAGCATGGTGTCATTTCCGAGGCCACCGACCAGGTTGTCGTCGCCCATGCCGCCTTGCATCCAGTCGTTACCGTCGTTGCCGCGGATGGTGTCGTTGCCACCGCCGGCCCAGGCCCGGTCGTTGCCAGCGGTGCCGTTGAACACCACGTGACCGGTGCCCGAGTAACGCCACGTGCCGTCGGGCATCACAGTGATGTCGCTCGGAGCGGCGCTCGCCATTGAGAACGTGCGAGTCGGGAATGCGAACGCGTCGGCGGGAAGTGCCTCGACGTTGGTGTTGCGCATGATGAGTTCGGCGAAGGTGTTGGCTTCGAGTTGCACGCCGAGGTTGAGACCTGCCGTGCGGGTCAGGTAGTACAGGCGATCGCCGTCCTGGAGGTTCTCCATCTGGCGGCGGAAGACGAAGTCGAATGTCGAACCGAGCATGCCGCCGAACGGGCTCGGAGCTTCGGCCAGACCACCGATCCAGAGGTCGATGTCCTCGAGGCCGGTGATATTGAGACCGTTGCTCGAGGCCCACGTGTTCGTGCCGAACATGAAGTCGGCGCGGTCGAGCGGGGAATCAGCGCGATCGTTGACGAGCTTGTCGGCAGCGGCGCGCTTGTCGGCCACGGTGGTGGCAGTGGTGATGGTGGGGTGCGCGCCGTAGGCGGCGATGAAGTTGACCAACGACGCCGGGTGGCGCAAGGCGAGACCGAAGTCGATCCACGAGGTGTACGGAGCCACGGAGGTGTCGCCGGACAGCGCGGAGTACGAGCGTCGCGCGCCGTTCAGCGAGGCCATACCAGTGTCGCGTCCGCGCACCAGGTTCAGCGTGGCGAGGTCGAGCGGCAGACCGAGCAGTCGGTTGCGCAGTGTGTCGGTGACGAACTCATCGATCTCGTTGCCGATCTGGTACGTCATGCCGCGGGCGACGGAACCGGCTGCCTGAGCAGCGGTGAGCGTGCCGCCCTTGCCGTCGCTGTTGAAGGCGATCGGGTTGAGGAACACGTCGAGGAGTTGCGCGTCGTTGCGGCTGCCGTCGGCGTTCACGCGGTCGACGGTGGAGTTCAGCTGCGAGTGACCGAAGCGGTACACGGCATTCGCATACTCGGCAGTGATGTCGGGGCGCAGGTTCGGGTCGTACGCCGCGAAGGCGCGGATGGCCGGCTGGATCTTGCGGGCGAACTCGCCGAACACCAAGTGCTGGTACTCCATCTCGTTGATGAGTCGCGCCGCCTGGAACAGACGTTCTCCGTTCCATGCCCCGCCGACGAGGCGCCAGTCGGTGGCTGCAAACGATGCGGCATTGGCAGTGACGATGCGCTGCACATCGGCCACGAGGCGGTTGTGCTCCGAGTGGAACACGCTGTGGATCGAGGTGAGGCCGATGTTCTCGTTGCCACGACCGTCGCCGGTGATGAAGTGCGCGCCCAGCAGTTCGTCGTCATAGAAGCCGCTGCCGGGCTGGTTGCCCAGCGTTGTGTCGGCGTCGGGCTGCTTGTTGTTGTTCGGGACTGCGGTGTGGGCGATGTCGTCGAGGAACGCATGACCGGTGCGCATCGCGCCGGTGGTGGTGATCGGGGTGGCGATGCGGCCTTCGACCACGGTGCCGTCGCTCATGACCAGCTGCGGCATGCCATTCGGGCCGCGCAGGAAGCGGCCGTATTCATCGGTGAGTACCAACGGCACATTGAAGATGTCAGTGTCGACCAGGCGGATACCGAGGCGGGTGAGTGCCTGCTGCTTCACTTCGCCCCAGTTGGCGATGTTGCCGGCAATGGCGCCGTCGAGCAGGTTGCCGGTGGCCACCGGACGGGTGTTGACGAGTGTGTATTCGCGCAGGAACACCTGGTGCGACGGATGTGAGGTGTAGGTCTGGTTCTGGTCGACCCATGGGGTAGTTGAGTTCGATCCGTCGCCGTTCTGGTCGAGGATCGTGCGGTTGGCGATCATGAAGTTGGTGGGGGCGCCGGCCACGTAGAGCGGGTCGTCTGGCTGCAGCGGGACGACGATATTCTCGCTGCCCGTCTTGCCGACGAGATCGAGGCCATGATCGAAGAACTGGCCGAAGAGCGCGAACATGCCGTTGTACGGGGCGGCGACGCCAGCGTTCGGCGCAACGTTCGGGATGAGGTACGAGCCGTCGCTCTGCGGCGTTGCGTTTGGCCCGGCGGCGATCACCGCGGCCGGGTTGCTGGGCGACTGGTCGACGATGATGTTGCTGATCATCCGCGGCTCGGAGTCCTGGATGCTGCTGGGACGGTAGGCCGGGTTGTAGTTGCTCGACACGGCGCCGAGCTGGTCGGTGGGCGACGTGGGCTCTTCGGTGTCACGCCACAGCGGTGTGGTCTCGCGGGGGAACGGCTGATCGGCCGAACCCCAGGTGGAGTGGCCGTTGGTGACGGAGTAGCTCTTGCCGGTCCAGGTGGACGAGCCGGTGGTGAGGTTGTTGTTGCGACCGTCCACCTGGCGCAGACCCCACGGCAGCCGAGCGTCCGGAATGTCGTTGACACCGGGCCCGATGAGCGACGTCGGTGCGATGATCGACCCGAGCGTGGTGCCTTCCTTGGTGGCGTGGGTCTCGGAGATGCGGATCTGCTGAAGGATGAACTTCAGGTCGGCGACCGTGAGCTGGAAGCCGGCGCCGACAGGCGCAGCCTGGGCCGGCGATGCCGCGGGCGAGACGATGGCCGCGGCCATCAGACTGGTCGCCAAGAGTGGTGCAAGCAGGCGCGTGCGCAGTGTCAGTTTCATCGTTACGTCCCCGGTGGTGTCGAAGGTGGAAGCCGTCTTCATCACTGCGCGTCACGGATCAACACGGTGCGTCACAGTAGGTGACACGGTACCGGTGGAGATTGGCCACTCCTAGGGGTAATTTGTTCAGAAATCTCGCCCAATGCCACGTTGGGTGGGTGGTCTGGGCCGCTCCGTCGGACTGCTCGGGATTTCGACGGGTCGTGCCCGCGGAACGCTGGTGTCCACCGTCGTCGGCGGGCGCAGTGTGACACCTTTCGATCGACATGGGGTGCAGGCGAGCGCAGACTGAGAGAGAGAAGCGAGGCCAGAGTTGTTCGCTACGTCATCGGCGTTCGGGTTGCGTCGGCGACATGGGGTCGCCGCCTCGCTGGGCGTCGTCATCCGGTTGGGGGTGAGTGTCGTCGGCGCTGCCGGCGCCAGCTCGACCTCGGCGGTGTCGGTCGCCACGACCAGTACGACCATCGGCTCGTCGACAACGTCGACAACGTCGACAACCTCGACAACAACGACGACAACGACACCTGTGACGCCGACCGGTGTCGTTCGCTCGGTCACCCAGTCCCTCAAGGGTGTCGCGTATGCCACGGTGTCGGCGAGCGAGACACTCGACCTCTACCTGCCGGTCTCGGACGGTACGACGGCGGTTCCACTGGTCATCCTCATTCACGGCGGCGCGTTCCTGTTCGGCGACTCGACGGCTGAGGACGCGTACGTGGCGCCGCTCCTGCAGCGTGACGTCGCCGTCGCGTCGTTGAACTATCGGCTCTCGGGCGAGGCGATCTACCCGGCGGGCGCACAGGATGTGAAGGCCGCGGTTCGCTGGCTGCGGGCGCATGCTGCGGAGTACGGGTTGAACCCCGAGGCGTTCGGCGCCTGGGGTCAGAGCGCCGGAGGCTGGCTGGCGACCATGCTCGGAGCCACAGGTGACCAGGTGACGATCTTCGACGATCCGTCGTTGGGGAACGCCGACGTCTCCTCCGCTGTGCAGGCCGTCGTGTCGTGGTACGGGGTCAGCGATCTCACCACCGTCGATCAGCAGTTCGTCGAGGCTGGTGTGTGCCCGGCCTTCACGTTGGCGGCCGACCCCGATTCGTTCGAGTCGCGCTGGCTGGGCGAATCGGTGGCCACGTGTCCGCTGGCAACGTCCACCAACCTGGCGGCCTACGCAGCGACAGCGGTGGTGCTTCCGTCGTGGTACCTGGCCCATGGCGAGCTGGACTGCGTCGTGCCAGTGGGGCAGAGCGCCGAACTGGCGGCAGGTCTGCGGGCAGTCGGTGCCCACGTGACCTTCGTGGTGGTCGCCGGGGCCGAGCACGCCGACCCGATCTTCGATGTCACACAGGTGCAGCCCAGCATCGCGTTCCTCGTAGCTGCGCTCGTGGCCGGTGGCGCCTCCAGCGCTAGCGCCGCGCTGGTTTGAACTCGTCGGTGAGTGTGGTGCCGGCAAAGTGCGCTTCGAACGCGTGCAGACCGAAGCGCTGGCTCAGCTCGCGGCATACGGCCACACCCCGCACGCTGTTGCCGCGCTCGTCGAGCGGCGGGGAGAACACTGCGATCCCGAACTTGCCGGGCACCACGGCGAGGATTGCGCCGCACACGCCACTCTTTGCGGGCAGGCCGACGAGGTAGCCCCACTCGCCGGAGTAGTCGTACATACCGCACGAGTACATGATGCTCAACACATCCTTGACATGTGCGGTGGAGAGTGCCCGCACTCCGGTGATCGGGTTCACGCCACCGTTGGCGAGGGTGGCCGCCATGACGGCCAGGTCGTGGCAGTTGACGAGCACCGAGCATTGCTGGAAGTAGAGCTCGAGGGTCTCGTCAACTCGGTCCTCGATCATCCCGAAGTTCAGCATCAGGTGGGCGATGGCTCGATTGCGGTGTCCGGTGGTGCGCTCCGAGATGAACGTTGCGTTGTCGACGAAGACGGGGTGGCCGGCGTAGTTGGCGAGCATTCCCAGCAGGTTCTTGATCCGCTCTGCGTAGTCGGTGCCGGTGATGAGGTCCGTGGTGGCGATCGCCCCTGAGTTCACGAGCGGGTTGAACGGTCGGTTCGTCGTCTCGTCGAGCACGATCGAGTTGAACGCTTCTCCTGTCGGCTCGACGTTCACCTTCGAGAGCAGATGCTCCCGTCCGTGGTTCTCGAGTGCGAGGCCGTAGACGAAGGGTTTGGAGACTGATTGCATGCTGAACGGTTGTTGTGAGTCGCCGACCTCGACAACCTGTCCATCGACGCTGGCCACGGCGATTCCGAACCAGTCGGGCTCGGCGAAGGCCAGCTCAGGAATGTAGTCAGCAACCGTTCCGGTTCGGAGTGGGAGAAACTGCTCGTGGAGCGCTTCCAGCACCGAACGAATCGGCGCAGTTGCGGATCGCATCCTGTTGAGCAGAGAGTCGAGATCGCTGGGCTCGGGCATCACGAAATCTCCTGCATGCTTCCTAGGTCGTGCGCCGGGCACGATATCCAGCGGCCCTCGTGAGCAGCCAGAAGTAGTGTGAACGCAAGGTTTCCGAGCGTCACTGGGCGTGCCGACGGCGCCAGTCGTCCTCCGAACACAACAAAAGACTAATCTGCTAACCTTTCGTTAAGGTGCCTCAACGAAAGGAACGTCGATGAGCCGCAGCAGCGACCAAGGGCCACCCGATCAGCAGCCCATGGCGTCACTCCCTGCCGTTCCCGGTTGGCCCCGGGTGGCCTATGAGACGCTGGAATGGCGGGCGTCGCTCACCACCGGTCGACTCGCTGAGTTGGTCGCTGGCTCGTACGCCGCAGCCGTCCCGCCGATGATCGCCACGCTGACCCCGCGCCTCGGCAGCGACATCGTGGAACTGAGCCGCGAAGCGTCGTTCGAGATCGCGCGGTTCGACAGCGAACTCGGCGCCGAGATTGGGCCATTCGCCTCGATCCTGCTGCGTTCCGAGTCGGCTTCGTCGTCACAGATCGAGCACCTCACCGCGTCCGCAAAGAACGTCTTGATGGCCGAGGCCGGCGATGTCAGCCGTAGCAACGCCACTGAGATCGCCTCGAACACCGTCGCGATGAAGGCCGCGGTGTCAATGGCGACCGACATCACTGACGCCACGATCCTCGCTATGCACCACGCGCTTCTTCACCAACAGCATCCCGAATGGGCGGGTCGCTGGCGCGACCAACCGGTGTGGATCGGCGGGCGGGCAACGTCGCCCCATGGCGCGAGTTTCGTACCCCCGAAGCATTCGCGCATCCCTGCGCTCATCAACGATCTCACCACCTTCGCTCGCCGCACCGACATCGACCCGCTCGTCAAGGCTCTGCTTGCGCATGCGCAGTTCGAAACCATTCACCCGTTCCCCGATGGCAACGGACGCACGGGTCGCGCGCTGATCCACAGCATGCTGCGCCACGACAACCTGACACGCACCGTCACGGTCCCCGTCTCAGCGGGGCTGCTGAGTGAGACCGATCGCTACTTCCGATCACTCACGGACTACCGGGAAGGCGACCCGAGCCCGATCGTCGAGCTCGGTGCCTATGCGACGCTGCGGGCAGTCTCCAACGGCCGCCAGCTCGCGCAGGAAATGCGTGCCTCTCGCGCCGACTGGGACACCCGTTTACAAGGAGTGCGGCGAGATGCCACAGCCTGGAGACTGGTCGACACACTGATCGAACAACCCGTCACCGATGCAAACACGATCGCGGAGCACCTCGGTATCTCCACAGTCGCAGCACGTACCGCGATCGCCCAACTCGTCGAGATGGGAATCCTGCGCCAGGCAAACGCAGGCCTGCGCTTTCGAAAGTGGATCGCCACCGATGTGGCCGACGCGCTCGACCGCTTCGCCGAACGCGCCGGTCGCCGCACGTCCCCCCGGTCATAGGTGACGGACACCGCTCGATCAGGTACGCGGAGGTCAGTTGGTCAGGATCAGCCAGGTGTCGGGGTCGACCAGGCGATCCATGTGCACGTCGATGCGGAGCTGCTCGCCCTTGGCGAACTCCCGATCGAGGCGGTACAGGCGGTTGCCCCAGCTGGTGATGGGGCCGAGCGGCGACGTGGACAGCACGGTGTCGTCGTCGAACAGTGCCTCGAACCAAATGCACGTGCCGTCGACAATCATGTCCGCCGACGCCGTGCGCTCGACGACGAAGTCGGTCGGCAGTGCATCGGCACCTGCGAGCGTGTCGAGGTCGAACTCGAGGATCGGGGTCGGCGTCCCGAAGCTGGCCGCCACCGATCCGTGCCGCAGCCAGGTCTGCTCGTTGCGACCGGTGTCGTTGCGACCCGCGAATGGTGACTCGCGCATCGGGCCGAGATCGATGCCGTCGGGGAGCTCGATGTTCCAGAAGCGGCGAACGCGCATCGATTCGTGCAGGGTGACCGGCTCGACGAAGAGGCGGAACTTCGCTGGCAGGATGCGACCGTGCGGCCGCAGGAATCGGTCGCGCACATCGAGCAAGTTCTGGACCATGTTCTCGTTGAACAGCTCGTCGCCCATCTGCTCGTGGAGGACCACGTCGACCGGTTCCGGCGGGGTGAACTCGCGGCTGTTCGCCTGCACGAACTCGATGTTGGTGAAGCCGTTGTGACGGCCGATCTCGCGGGCGATGTCGATGACGTCGGAGTGCTCGACTGCGTACACCTTCTTCGCGCCGGCGCGGCTGGCCATGAAAGCGAGCAGGCCCGTGCCGGTACCGAGGTCGACCACGACGTCGCCCGGCCGCACGTTGCGCTGGATGCCACGGTGGTACGCCTGCACGCGGACGGAGTCGCTGAGCATCTCCTCGTGCTCCGCCAGACCGGCGAAGTTGGTCTCGTTCATCAGGTCGTAGATGACGCTCATCAGCCGATCGCTGGATGCGACTCGGGCCGCAGCGAAGCCCAGCGCCGATCGAAGCGCCTTGTTCGCGGCCTGGCCCGCACGAGTGCTCATCCCAGCCAGGCTACGGCTGCCCGTGAGCGCCTAATCGTGGAACACTGGGCAGAATCCTTCGTTCGCGCCTCACGAGCGCGCCGGCTGTGGAGGTAACGCCGTGTTCCGACAAGTCATCGCCATCCGCTGGACGGGTTGCGGCCGATCCCGGAGCTGCTCTCGATGACGTGGGGCGACGACGCCCGCCACTTCGAGGGCAACTTCGATTTCGTCGCGGTCATGGACTTCGCCGACTTCGACTCGGCGCGCACGTATGTGCAGCATCCGCTGCACCAGGCCTACGTCCGTGACCACGCGTCCAAGGTCATCGGTGAGCGAGTGGTCGTCCAGCACGACTGGACGCCGCCATCGAGTTGAACCCGACCTGAGCCCCGAGTCTGAAAGAGGTGGAATTGGGCATCACGTGGATGGACGGGGGCGGTTCCCAGGAACCGCACTCGGTAGCCTTTCGGGCGTCCCGCCTCCGTGGGGACAGCGCGAAATCCTGTCCTACCAGGTCACAGCTTCGACCCGAGAGGGCTTTGGAACGCGATTCGGTGAAAGTTGGAACGCGGTCCAGTTACTTGCGCGCAACGGGCTGTGATCGTGACGCTGGCCTATTTGGCAGCTTGTCGCCTTGAGGCCCAAAGCCGGGACGCGATGGCGCACTGCTCACACCGGCAGCCCATTGAGTACAACGAGTGGGTGCCGTGTGTGCGGCCAGCGAAGCCATTCTCAGCCCAGATCTGCCGCCGTCGCCGCTGCGCCGCAGCGTTCGCTGCCCGACATTCGGTGCACCGGCAATCGTGATTTCCGGACCCGTTGGTGGTTCCGTGTTCCCATGCCATCGACCACGTATGCTAGCGAAACAATTGACGTCGGCTGATCACCTGTCATCGACTCTGCCTATTGCCCACTGGGCCTCACCGAATCTGTAACCGCTGGGAGCGCCCCATGTCGAATGCATCCTCGTCCCGTGCCCTTACCGCCATCTCGCTGTTTGCCTCGTCTGGCATCGGTGACCTGGCCCTTCGTTCAGCGGGGGGCCGGTTGTTGGTGGCGAACGAGTTCATGCCCGATCGAGCGGGTCTACTGCGAGTGAACTTCCCCGAGGCGGAGGTAATCGCAGGTGACATCCGCGAACTGTGGCCTGCCATCGTCGATCTCACGCGCGAGCGATTGGGCGAGGCCGAACTGGATGTCCTCTTCGCCACTCCGCCGTGTCAAGGGATGTCGAAGAATGGGCGCGGCAAGCTTCTTCGTGGTGTTCGTGACGGGCTGCGAGACGCACTGGACCCTCGCAACCAACTGGCCACGTTTGTACCCCCGATCGTGAGCGCACTGAAGCCTCGACTCGTCGTGTTCGAGAACGTTCCCGAAATGGACGGCACTCTGATTCTCGATGAACATGGTGGGCTGGTGGAGCTACTGGACGCAGTAGCGGGTGCAATGCCGGACTATGTGGGCTGCTGGAAGGTCGTCGAGTTCGCGGACTACGGCGTGCCGCAGCGTCGCCAGCGCCTGATCACCGTATTCATCAGGCGGGATGTTGCCGGAGACCTCTCGCGTCTGAGTCGGCGAGATCTCACAAGTCGCGTGTTTCCCCCTCCGACGCACAGCCAGGCTCCAACGTTGCTGGAGACTCCTTGGATCACTGTGAGCGAGGTCATCGGGCATCTTCCACCACTGGACGCGAAATCGGCCGCCGAGGCGCGGCACCCGGAACTTGATTTCCACTATGTGCCGCTGCTCGACGAGCAGAAGTACTGGTGGGTTGCCAACACGCCTCCAGGGTTCTCCGCCTTTGATAATCAGTGCGCGAACCCTGAATGCGGCTTCAAGAGCAACCCAACCCACGGTACGTCCCGAGAGGGCGGCATCAACCGGGCGCGGGTCGACACGCCCATCTTCTGCGTCGCCTGCGGATCCCTTCTGCCGCGGCCCATTGTGCATGACGAGGATGGTCCGAGGTTGATGAAGGGCTTCACAAGTGCCTACAAGCGGATGAGCGGGTCCCTACCTGCGTCGGCGATGACACGCAACCTGTCGTACGCATGCAGCGACCAGAAGCTTCACCCAACTCAGAACCGAGTGCTTTCCCTGCTCGAAGCGATGATGCTCCAGACAATCGCTGACTACGAGTACAAGTGGATTCTCCCCAACGGTAAGCGGGCGTCGGACAAGCTAATTCGTGACAGCATTGGCGAGAGCGTTCCGCCCCGCGGCCTGCAGATGCTCTTTGAGCACCTGTTTGCGAGAGTGCTCGATGGGAGACTAGAGGAGCGTCGGGGGGCGGCGTAGTCCGTACCGGGACAATAGGCCGACAAACGGGCCTTGCGCGACGCGGACGGTGTTCGAGCACATCTTCTCGACGCCGCCGCGAGACATGATCGAGACGCTCGTAGTTCGCCCTCCGCCCTCTCTGGGCGTCACGATGGCCCCCCAGTCGGATTCGGTAAGCGCGTCGCTGTATGTGATGGCAGTGATGGCTGGGAGACCCTCCACGAAGTCCCAGAGGAGACCGACAAGGTGATTGGTCTCTCGATGGTGCGCCTTCCAGTTGAAGGAGGTGATCAGCTCGACTCGCGCTTCGCCGATGGCCGGCTTCCTTCGTCCCCGGCGGGCTAAGACCGCCTCAGTCGGGACGTCCCCGCAGGTGGCCTTGATCTCGATCCCGCCCGTGGCGAATGGGCTGAACGGCTCCTTTGACCGGGGCGCGGCCGCAGCGAGTGCTCGCCTTCCACGCTCATCCATGAGGAGCAGATCTGGGTAGCCGTCCTGGTGGGGATTGAGAAGCAGCAATCCGTCAGAGACTTCCGCCAACTCGGTCGCGAATACGGCGCCGACGAAAGCGCTCAGATTGCGCATGCCCAACAGGGCGAACACATGTGGGCTTGCGCGATGGAGTTCTT
>CAIXHI010000398.1 GCA_903919215.1 uncultured Acidimicrobiaceae bacterium | reverse complement strand
TCTAACTGGATCTCGCGTTCGACGACGTGCGTGGGTCGCGCAAGATTGCAGCGGGTGAGGCTGCGGGCATGGTCGGCGATGCACTCATCGGGTGCGAAGTGGGTGAACGGCGTGTCGCCGAGCAGCATCACCCGCTTCCCGGCGGCCTGCAGCGTGCTCACCGTCTCTACGAGTGCAGCACGCCACTCGCGGTCGTACACCGCTCGCTCGGCACCCTTGTCGAGTACGTGGTAGTGCTGCCGCCACTGTGTGATCAGCACCACTTGCACATCGGGAGCCAGTACCCGTTCCTGAGCGGAGGCCCGCCAACGCGTGCACTGTGGGTACGGCCGGGTCCCGTCGTAGAGGACCTTGATGTCGAGGATCGTGCATTTGGATTTCGACAGCACGAGCAGCTTCCAGTGGTTGCGCAGCGCCGCCGCCTCTGCCGCGTCGAACCACTGATCGACGTGACTGTCCCCGTACAGCGCGACCGTGATCGGCGATGACAGATCGCCGTACTCACACACCGGGCTGGTGTCGTCGAAGAAACCGACCAAACACCCATCGCCCCACACACGCGGGCTGTTGTCGTGCTGATCGCTGATCGCCGGGGTGATGTTGTCCGGCACCAGGTCTTGCGCGGCCGATGCACGGATCAGCGGTTCGAGTTCGGTTGCCACCTTCTGCTGGAGCACCACCAGTGGGTCGGGCGGTGTGGTGGTCGAGGTGGCCGATGTGGCCGATGTGGAGACATCGGCTGGCACGGTGCTGACCGACACGGTGGACGACACGGCGGGCGGCACCGTGGGGGCGACCGTCGGAGCGACGTAGCCGGTGTGCAACTCCACGTTGCCGGTGTCGTGCGCCGACCAGGCCGCCACACCGACGACCAAACCCACCGTCGCTGCTCCGGCAGCCAACGAACGACCTGCCGAACGGACCAACGCCGGCAGGTGACGAACGGGTTGCTCGACCAGTACGTACGTGGCTGCCGCCAGCGCGACCGACAGCGCCAACGCCCAGCCGCGCCATCCGGCGGTTCGACCGTAGCGCTCCTCCACCAGCACGAGCACTGGCCAGTGCCACAGGTAGAGGCCATAGGAGCGGCCGCCCACCCACTGCAGTGGCTTCAGCGAGAGCAACCGACCGGGCGAACCCGCCGAACCGATCGACAGAATCACCGCCGCGGCGCCCAGCACCGGGAGGAGAGCGGCCACACCCGGAAACACCGTGCTGCGATCGAACACCACGGCGCTGAACCCCATCGCGGCCATCCCGACCCAGCCCAGGGCTGCTCGGCCAAAGATGCGATCGCGACACGACCAGATCAGCGTGCACAGACCGCCGAGGGCGAGCTCCCAGGCTCGCGCCCATGGGGCGAAGTAGGCCCACACCGGGTTGTCATCGACCAACCACCAGCCCACCGCGAACGAACCCACGAGCACCACGGCGCACACCATGAGCGCCGCTGCGTGCACCCGCCGCCAGGCCCACCATGCCAGCGCCAGCACACCAGGCCACACGAGGTAGAACTGCTCTTCGATGGCCAACGACCACCAGTGCTGCAACAGCGACGGCGCGGCCGACGACGCGAGGTAATCCGTGCCCACACTGGCGAAGTGGATGTTGGCGGCGAACACCGCCGCCCACGACGCATCCACCGCTGTGTCGTGGGCCCGCAGTGGGTTCAGCAGCAGATACGACGCGGCAACGACCGCGACCAGCACAAGGGTGGCCGCTGGCAGCAAACGACGTGCCCGGCGGGCGTAGAACGTGCGCAACGAGATCCGCCCGGTAGCGACGCGCTCGCGAACCAGTAACCGCGTGATCAGGAAACCGGAGACGACAAAGAACACGTCGACGCCGATGTACCCACCGGAGATACCGAACTGAGCGTGGTACAGCAACACGCTGACCACGGCAATGGCTCGCAGACCCTCGATCTCGGGCAGCAACTCCCGATCACGTTGCGCCACCAAGGGGACTCAGGCGTCCTTGACGGACCAGTCGCGCTTGGCGACCGGATCTTTGTCACTCCACGGGAAGTTGATCCATTCGTCGGTGCGCTTCCAGACGTAGTCGCACTTCACGACCGAATGGCTCTTCTCGTAGATGACGGCCGTGCGCACTTCGGCAACCTTGCCCTCGCAGAAGGCCTGCACACTGCGCAGCGTGTGTCCGGTGTCGGCAACGTCGTCGGCGATCAGGATCTTGAAATGGCTGACATCCATGAAGTCGGGGGCCGGCGGCAGGATGCGGGGCACCTCGAGGCGCTCATCGACCCCGGTGTAGAACTCGACGTTCATCGTGTACACGTTCTTCACGCTGAGTGCGTAGCCAAGCGCGCCGCCGATGAGCAGACCGCCGCGGGCGATCGCCAGGATCATGTCGGGTTCGTAGTCGTCGGCAACCTGCTGGGCCAGCTCACGAGAAGCCACTCCGAAAGTTTCCCAGGTCAGAATTTCACGATCGTTCGACACGCTCGCCAACCTAACCCATCCTCGGCCGGCCCAGAAAACCGCCCAGAAAACGCCGCCGCGAACGCGTCAGAAACAGATGTCGCTGGGGCGCACGGGCACCCGGTGAAGGTCTTTGCCGAGTGCGTCACGGATGGCAGCGACGACTGCCGGTGTGGACGACACGGTGGGCGGTTCGCCGACGCCCTTGGCACCCATCGGTGCGTGCGGATCGGGCTCTTCCACCAGCGAGATGACGACATCCGGCATATCAAGGAACGTCGGCAGCAGGTAGTCGGTGAAGGTTGCGTTCTTCACGATGCCGTCCACCTGCAGCAGTTCTTCCATCACCGCGAGACCCACGCCTTGGGCGATACCGCCCTCGATCTGGCCGATGACGCTGAGCGGGTTGAGCGCTCGACCGACGTCCTGCGCCGTGGCGATCTGCACCACTTTGACCAGACCGAGCTCGGGGTCGACATCGACGACTGCGCGATGGGCGACGAACGCGAACGCCGTGTGGCAGTTGCCCTGGCCATCCTCGTCAAGATCCTCAGTCGGCACATGGTGGTGCTCGAAGGTCTCTTCGATCACGATCCCCGCAGAGGCTTCCGCCACCGGGATGCGCAGTGTGCCGAGCGTGTCGACGACATCTGTTCCGTCGATCTCGAGTTGCACCGCCGCAAGTTGGTACTTGGCCGCGACCAACTCGAACAAGCGCTCACGCACCAGACGGCACGCGCCGTCGACCGCACCGCCGCTCATCCACGTCTGCCGCGAGGCAGAGGTGGAGCCGGCAGAACCGATCTGCGTGTCGATCGTCTCCAGTTGCACCTCGCCGACGCCGAGCACCGTGCGGGCAATCTGCCCGACGATGGTGATGAAGCCCTGCCCCACTTCCACCGTGGCGAACTTCACCGACGCGACACCATCGGCCAGACGCACCCGCGCCGTGGAGAAGTCGTCGAATGCCTCGCTGTACATCAGGTTCTTGATCCCGATACCCCACCCGATGCCACGCACGATGTGCCGTTCGTCGGCCGTGCGCCCAGCTCCACCGGGCAACCTCATCGGGTCGTGATCTGTGCCACCCACCGGCTGCGTGGGCAGCGGGAGCGCCGCCGTCTCGCGGATGAGACGCGCCACCGGCGCCACGTTGTCGACCACCTGTCCGGTGATCAGACGATCGCCGCGTTGCATCGCGTTGCGCAACCGGATCTCGACGGCGTCGATCCCGACTGCTGCCGCGAGCTTGTCCATCTGGCCCTCATGTGCGAACGCAGCCTGCACGACCCCGAAGCCGCGCATCGCGCCCGACGGCAGGTTGTTCGTGCGTACCGCCCAGCCGTGCACCGTGGCGTTGTCGCACTTGTAGGGACCCTGTGTGTGCGTGATGCCGTTGATCAGCACAGCGGACGATGTGCTGGCGTAGGCGCCGCCGTCGAACAGGAAGCGTGCTTCGATACGCCGGATGCGGCCATCGGTGTCGGCATGGTGCCGCATCCACACCGTGCACGGGTGCCGGTGCACATGGCCGTGGAAACTCTCGGCGCGGTCGTACTGGATCTTCACCGGCCGACCGGTACGCAGCGCGAGCATGCACGTGTGCACCTGCAGGCTGATGTCCTCACGGGCTCCGAACGCTCCGCCGACACCGCCCAGCACGAGACGCACCTTGTCCTCGGGCATTCCCAGGCAGGCGGCAATCTGCTTGCGATCCTCGTGCAGCCACTGCGTAGCCACGTACAACTCGACACCGGCGCCGCCGGGTTCCGGGATCGCCAACGCCGCCTCGAGACCGAGGAACGCCTGATCCTGGCGACCCATCTCGTAGGTGCCCTCGACGATGATCGGGCCATCGATGGTCTGATCGCCGCGGATGATGCGTTGGTGACGCACGATGTTGCCATCGGGGTGGATCGGCGGAAATGAACCGTCGACCGCATGCTCAGGATCGGTGAGCGGTGTCAGCACCTCGTACTCGACAACGATCGCGGCGAGAGCACGGCGACACGTCTCAGGGTGATCGGCGGCAACGGCAGCGATCGGTTCGCCGTGGAAACGCACGAACTCGCTGGCGAACACCGGCTGGTCCTGGCTGATCAGCCCGTAGGTGGCCTTGCCCGGCACATCCTCAGCGGTGATGACCGCGGCGACGCCGTCGATCTTCCACGCGCCCGATACATCGATCTTCACGATGCGCGCGTAGGGGTGCGGTGAACGCAGCGTCGCGCCCCACAGGAAGCCGTCAGCCGTCAGGTCGCCCGAGAACTGATAGGAACCCTGCGCCTTGGGCACGCCGTCGGGGCGGGCAACGCTGTCGCCCAAGCGACCAGCAAGGCCAGAGTGGGTGCCGTCGAAGGTGGCGGCCGCGGTGCCGAGGTCGGTGTCGGTCATGACACACCTCGCCGAGCGACGGCGACGCGCTGCACCGCATCGATGATGCGGCCGTAGCCAGTGCACCGGCACACATTACCGGAGAGTTCCTCACGGATCTCCATCTCGCTGGGCGATGGCGACCGCTCGAGCAATGAGTGCGTCGCCATGATCAGACCCGGTGTGCAGAAGCCGCACTGCACCGCACCGGCATCGACGAAGGCCTGCTGCACATCGCTGGGTGCACCGACCGGAGCGATGCCCTCGATGGTGACGATGCGCTGACCGACGGCACCAGCCGCAAGCACCAGGCACCCGCACACGAGTTGATCGTCGATCATCACGCTGCACGAGCCGCACTCACCCTGTTCGCACGCACCCTTGCTGCCCATCAGGCCGAGGCGCTCACGCAGCACGTAGAGCAGGCTCTCGCCCGCGGATGCATCGCGTACGTCACGTGGCTCGCCGTTGACGTGCAGTGTGTAGATCTCATTCATTGGGGAACGCCCTTCGCAGCAGTCGGCCAGCCAGCACCCCGACCGCATGGCGGCGGTAGGCGGCGGAAGACCGATGGTCGTCGATCGGTCGAGCGGCAGCACGTGCCAGTTCGGCGAACTGCGTCACCACCGCGCTGCTGGCCGCTCCGGACGTGAAGTCCACATTCGCCGCAGCGAAGGCCTCGGCCTCCGGACAGCGCAGGATGGTGGGGCCGACGGAGCCCAGCGCGAGTCGCACCGACCCGGCATCGGCGACCAGCGCCACACTGGCGGTGGCGATCACCATCGCGTTGCGCACACCGACCT
>CAIXHI010000397.1 GCA_903919215.1 uncultured Acidimicrobiaceae bacterium | reverse complement strand
TGCCCTGGGTGCCGTTGAGCGTGACCGTGCCGTCGCCGCGGGCGCCGTACCAGAACAGCGACGCCTCGCTGAACAGGGTGGTCGTGCTGGCGTCGGTGATCGCCGCCCGGCTCTTGGTGCCGCCCCAGTACGGGATCCAGCCGCTGATGAAACGGTTGGGCTGGCAACTGGACATTGCCAGCATCGCCACGACGCCGAGCGCGATGGTGCGGACGCGGTGCGTCCGGCGAGGTGCCTCGATCGTGCTCATGGGAAAAGCGTAGTGGCCGATGTCCGGCGGGGGGTCGCGCCCAGGTGCGGCTCGGCGATCGACTACTGCTCGTCGATGGTGATCGAGATGATGTCGATCGGCTGCAGCGGCGGACCATCGACCGGGTTGGCCACGGAGTCCAGCAGTGCCACGTTGCCGAGGTCGTTGTCCTCGACCTCGCCGAACAGTGTGTACTTGGCCGGAAGCGCCGCACCATAGTCACCGCTGATGATGAACCACTGGCTGCCGTTCGTGTCGGGCCCGCTGTTCGCCATCGCCAGTGAACCGATCCGGTACGGCTCGATCTTGGTGAGTTCGTCGGCGAACGTGTAGCCGGGGCCGCCTTGGCCCGTACCTGTCGGGTCGCCGCACTGCACAAAGAAATTCTGGATCGCGCGGCGGCAGGTGGTGTCGTCGAAGTAATGGGAGCGGGCGAGGTTGACGAAGCTGTTCACGGTCAACGGTGCGATGTCGGGCCGGAGGTTCACGCGCAACGTGGCGTGGTTGGTCTGGATAACGGCCACGTAGGCCTTGCCCTGCACCAGGCACATCGGCGGTGCGGTGGGGAAGGTGGTGACCTTCGGGCCGCTCCCGTCGGCCGGGGCGCACGTGGTGGTGCCGCCACTTGCGGCGCCGTCATCGACCGTCTTCGAATCGTCACCGCACGAGGTGAGCAAGAGGGCAGCGCCGACGAGCGCGAGTGTGAGGGAACGTGTGCGAATCATGACGCCCGACTCTGCCACGCTCAGCGTGAACTTCCTGTTCACCGGCTCGCCCGGTACGGCTACCCGTCAGTAACATTTCCGCATGCAGCACGTCCTCGACGCCATCCAAGCCGGCGCCCACGCCGACGAGATCGCCCACCTCCACATCCCCGAGAGCTATCGCGCGGTGCATGTGTTGAAGTCCGAACAGGACATGTGGAAGGGCGTGCCGTCGAAGGAGAAAGATCCGCGCCAGAGCCTGCACCTCGACGAAGTTCCCACGCCGGAGTTGGCACCCGACGAGGTCTACCTGGCCGTGATGGCCAGCAGTATCAACTTCAACACGGTGTGGTCCAGCATCTTCGAGCCGGTCAGCACGTTCGGTTCGCTGGCCCGCCTGGCCCGCGAGAGCGAGTCGGCCGTGCGCCACGACCGGCCCTACCAGGTGGTCGGCAGCGACGCCGCCGGCGTGGTGCTGCGGGTCGGTACCGCGGTGCGCAACTGGAAGCCGGGCGACCGGGTGACGGTGCACTGCAACCATGTTGATGATCAAGACCAAAGTGCGCACAACGACTCGATGATGGCGGCCAACCAGCGCATCTGGGGCTACGAGACAAACTTCGGCGGCCTCGCCGACCTCGCAGTGGTGAAGGCCAACCAGCTGATGCCCAAGCCCGCCCACCTCACGTGGGAAGAGGCCGCGGTCAACGCGCTGTGTAATTCGACGAGCTATCGCATGCTGGTCGGCCGCAACGGCGCGCAGATGAAGCAGGGCGATGTCGTGCTGATCTGGGGTGCCACCGGTGGCATCGGCGCCTACGCCACGCAGTACGTGTTGAACGGCGG
>CAIXHI010000396.1 GCA_903919215.1 uncultured Acidimicrobiaceae bacterium | reverse complement strand
TGGCGGCCGGCGGTGGTGGCCTCGGGTCTGTGGGCCGTGGTCGCCCTCGTCGGCGGTGTGATCTACCCCAGCGCCATCCAGTCACTGGTCGTGAACCCGAACCAGAAGGACAAGGAAGCCAAGTACATCGCGTACAACATCGACGCCACGCGCCACGCGCTGGGTATCGACAATGTGCAGAAACAGGATGTCTCGTTCGCCGAGTTGACCCGCAGCACGCTCGACTCGAACGTTCCGGCGTTGCAGGACATCCGGCTGATCAAGCCCACCGAGCAGATGCGTACCCGCTTCCAGACCGACGAACCGCGGCCCGGCACCAAGGTCACCGACGTCGACCCCGATCGCTACATCATCGACGGTGTGGAGCGGCAGGTCGTGGTCGGAGCGCGCGAACTGGATCTCAGCCAGGCCGGCAACAAGTCGTGGCAGGGTACGCACCTGATCAACACACACGGCTGCGGCCTGGTCGTGTCGCCCGCTGGTCAGATCGACAGCGGTCGCAAGCCCGCCTACGACGACTCCATCGCCAAGATCGATCGTCCGGAGCTGTACTACGGGACCGCGATGTCCGGCTACGCGATTCTGAACTCGTCCGTCAGCGAGACGGCCTGTGAGGGACAGAAAGTCGTCCCGTACTCGGGGACCGGCGGCGTGCAGATGAACAGCACGTTCCGTCGCCTTGCCTTTGCGCTCAACGAGTTCGACTACAACCTCGTCGGCAGCAGCGCGATCACCGATCAGTCGCGGTTTGTCGCGGTGCGCAACGTCAGCGAGCGCGTCGCCAAGATTGCTCCGTTCCTGTCGCTCGATGGCGACCCGTACCCGGTGGCTGTCGGCGGTCGGGTGCTGTGGGTCATCGATGGCTACACGACGAGCAACCGCTACC
Organism: uncultured Acidimicrobiaceae bacterium; assembly: GCA_903919215.1. Classification (GTDB taxonomy): domain Bacteria; phylum Actinomycetota; class Acidimicrobiia; order Acidimicrobiales; family Ilumatobacteraceae; genus UBA668. The sequence goes on along the minus strand of CAIXHI010000396.1, from coordinate 6,790 downwards.
CGTACGGCGAGAACGCCGACCTCGGCCAGTTGGGCGCCAACAGTGGTCTCGACCACGCGTTGAACTACGTACGCAACAGCGTGAAGGCCGTGGTTGATGCCTACGACGGCTCGGTCACGCTCTATGCGATCGACTCCACCGACCCGATCCTGCAGGTGTGGCAGTCGGCGTTCCCCAACCTGTTCACCTCCTTCGACTCGATGCCCGCTGAGCTGAAGTCGCACCTGCGTTACCCCGAGGAGTTGTTCCGCATCCAGACAGCGGCGTACTCCAAGTACCGCCTCGATTCGGCCGACTTCTTCGACCGCAAGGGTGCCTGGTCGGTTGCCCTGGCGGCACCTGAGCAGAACAGCAACGGCGTCGACGTCACCGGTCAGGTCACCACCGACACGACGCCGGCCGATGCGGGGAGTACACAGTTCGCCTCGGACAGCAGCGTCAGGCGCTTCGAGCCGTACTACACGATGTTCCATGCGGCGGGGGACGCCAAGGCCACGTTCCAACTGTTCCGGCCGTTCCAGCCGTTCAGCACCAGCGACCAATACAAGAACCTGGTCGCATACATGACGGCGAGCAGCGATCCCGGCAGCTACGGCCAACTCGTCGCCCACGTGTTGCCAAATGGCGCCACCGATGATGGTCCGTACATCATCGGGTCGGCGATGGTCTCCTACCCCGAGGTGTCGGCGTACATCACGGCCAACAACCAGCAGGGCTCCACGGTCGAGTGGGGCGATCTGCAGATGTTGCCCATCGGCGATGGAGCACTGTGGTTCCGGCCGCTGTACGTCGAGTCGAAGTCGTCGGGTCAGCCACTGGTCAACAAGATGGTGGTCAACTACAACGGCAAGGTGGCCATGGGCGACAGCTTCGCCAGTGCGCTCGTGCAGTTGTTCCCCGGCTTCAAGGGCCAGATCGGCGATGTCGGCAGTGGCACGACCACGACCGACCCGGGTACCGACCCGAGCACACCGCCGGTGACGGGCACAACGGCCGCCGAACTGCTGGCACAGGCCGACAAGTTGTTCGCTGAGGCAGAGACGACACTGAAGTCCAGCGGCGATCTCGGCGCCTACCAGACCAAGGTCCGCCAGGCTCGGGCACTGGTGCAGCAGGCGATCGACCTGCTGCAGAAGGGCTGATTCAGCCCTTCGGGTTGCGGCGCACCTGTTCGGCCAACGTGGCCAGATCCTGACGGAAGGCGATCTCGTAGCGCGCCTGCTCGGCAGCCAGGCGAACCTGCGCGGTCGTCAGCGACGCGATCACGGTGTCGCTCACCGCACCCTTGGCGGCATCTTCCTGATGTGCACCGAGACCGTCGATGTCGGTGCTGAGCTCGAGCACTTGGTTGGCCAGTTCAGTGCTGATCGAGGTGAGTCGCTGCTGCAGCGTGTTCACCAGATCGACGGCTTGACGGGTGCTGGTGTCCGTGGCGGCGACGCGTTCAGCCAGTTGTGCCACCTGGGCGGCGACTGCCTCGATGCTCTCGAGGACGGCCGGGTCGAGTGGCGCAGGTTCGACGGGGGTCTGTTGGATGGTGGCCGCCAGCGTAGTGGCGGCGTTGGCCTTGTGCGCCGCGCTCTCGGCGGTGGTGAGTGCGACGGAGCTGGCGGCCGAAACGGCCAGCAGTTGACCTTCGACGTCACCCAACCGGGCCCGCAGATCTTCGCCGCCGAGGCGGCCGGTGGCGATGGCAGTGGTGGTGGCATCGAGCGCCGCGAGGCGGGCCTCGACGATGGCCTTGGCCTGATCGCTGCTTTCCAGGCGGGCGCGCACTTCCAGCAGTTCGGCGCGCACGGCGAGGAAATCTGCAGGGTCGACCTTGCGGGCCGACTTGGGTTTCTTGCTGAACAGTCCCATGAAACTCTCCACACGCGAGGGGCATGACGGACCCGCAGGTCCACCGCGAGGGTACCGGAACGGGGCGCGTCAGGCGTCTAGAACGCTGGGGTTCGGTACCAGAGTGGTGTCGAAGAAGGCGAAGAACTCTTTCTTGGAACCGTTGAGGTAACGCTGCAGCGGTGTGTGCATGCGGTCGTCGAGCAGATGCGGCAGCACGCTGCCGTCGAGCGCGTGGCCGAACGTGAACAGCGCCGGCCAGTCGCCATTGATGTCCAGTTGCATCGCCTTCGTGCAGCCCATGTGGATCAGCGACTGCGCCAACTGTTCGGCGTCCACCTCGCTGACGTAGGCGTAGGCCAGGCGGCCATCGGCCAACTGGCACAGTGCCGAGCGGGGCACGTACACCTGCCGGCCGTAATCGGCGCCCCACCACACGCCCAGCTTCACGCCGGCGCGCACCTGTGACTCGCCGTTGTCGACGATGAGGATCAGGTTCTGGCGCAGGCTCACCCACGGCCCGTCCTTGGCGATGTCGCGGCCGAGTGCGCCGATCACCACCTTGCCGTCCTTGCCGACGGCGATCGTCGCGTCGGCGCTGCGCAAGGCGCGCACGGTACGTCCTTCGGTGACGTAGCCGCCCTTGATGTGGTCGAAGCGGAATCCGCCGTTGAACGCGGCGACGAGCGCCGGGTGCAACTCGGTCGGCACCCGCTTGCCGCGGGTCCACGTCCCACCGGGCACCTCGCTGCCGTTGAACAGGCCGACGCGCAGGTAGGTCTGGTCGATGACGGCCATCGAGGCCACCACCCCGCCGAACTCGGCGAGCGGTCGCATGCTCGTGGCCCAGATCGCGTCATACCCGCCGGCTCGGGCGATGGCTATCCACTCACCTTCTCCCGGCAGCGCTGGCGACAGCACTGGGGCGATCGGAGTTGGTGCGGGGATCGCGGCGATGGTGGTGGTTGGGCCGGCGACGGTGGTCGGCACAGCGTGGAGCGTGAGTTGCTTGGCCGGGCTCTTGGCCGGTGGATTGCTGTACGCGATTGCTTCCATCTGGTCGACGACAGTGCCGAGGCGATGATTGCGGCCCCACCCAGCGATCACCTGCGAGACCGGCTCGCCGTCGGAGGCGCGGGCGTAGCTGACGATCGAGACAGTGGTCCACAGCAATGTCACCGCGATGATCGAGTACACCGCCGTCCACATCGCTCGCCGCGGCCCGGGAGTGCGGTGCCGGGTGATCGCCCATGTGCTGGCGGCTGACCCCAGCGCAGTGACGAAGACGCCACCGGTGCCTGCGGTGCGGCCGATGAACCAGGCGCTCGCTGCACCGAGTGCGAGCGCGATCAGCACCGAGATCGAACTGCGCCACCGTGTCACGCGTTGATCGTAGGTGACCGCCTGCGCTCGGTGTCGTTCAGGCGTCGGGTGTGAGGATCACCAAGGGGATCTCGCGCTGCGTTTTGCTCTGGTAGTCGGCGTAGCGCTTGTTGTCGCTGACCACTCGCTGCCACAAGGCCGGGCGCTCCTCGGCCGTGGCGATGCGCGCGGTGAAGGCGCGCGTGGTGCCACGAATTGTGACCTGCACATGCGGGTCTGCCTGCAGGTTCAAGAACCAGGCCGGGTGGTGATCATCGCCACCGCGTGAGGCGACGATCACGAGCGTGTCGCCGTCCTGCACCGGTGCGGTCAACATCGACGCACGCGGCTGACCACTCTTGCGACCGACCGTGTGCAGTTCCAGCACCGGCATGTTGCTGGCCGACCAGCCCACGCGGCCGCCGCTGACGGCGAGCATCGCGCGGTGGACGCGGTTCATGGTCTTGAGGGCGAAGTCACTGGGCATATGTGCGCCAACACCTCGCCGCGCCCCCGCATTCCCCACGTGGGGCGGCGATTCGGGACCAATGTCCGTAGTCGTGCAGGCCTCCGCAGGCGACGCTGTGGGCACACGATGATCGTGGAGGCCCACGCACACATGTCGCTACCAGTCGACCTCAGCTCGCCCACCACTGGGCTGACGACGACCGAAGCACGCGCGCGGCTGGCGGCCGACGGTCCGAACCGAGTCATCCCGGAGCCAAAGGGTCGGCGTCTGAAGCGACTGCTCGGGCCGCTCGCCGATCCGATGGTGGCGCTCTTGCTGATCGCCGCGCCCACGTACCTCCTCATCGGCGAGACCACGGATGCGATCGTCGCCCTCGCTGCGTTGGTTCCCATCGCCGGTGTTGGCTGGCTGCTCGAATCGCGGGCCGAGCGCACGTTGGAGCAGTTGCGCAAGATGACTGCGCCGACCACGAAGGTCGTGCGCGATGGCGTGGAGGTGGAAGTACCCACCGAGGAGTTGGTGGTGGGCGACGCAGTGTGGTTGCTGGAGGGTGATGTCGTTCCGGCGGATGGCGTCGTACGCGAGTTGACGCAACTGCTGGTGGACGAAGCGTCGCTCACGGGTGAGTCGTTGCCGGTCGCCAAGAGCGCTGGCGACGCCCCGGGCGACGACCACGACGTGTGGGCCGGCACCACGGTGCTCTCGGGCCGAGCGCGGGTGCAGATCACCACCACTGGCACGGCGACTCGTTACGGCAAGATCGGTGCGTTGGTGGCGGCCGTGAAGCAACCGCCCACACCGCTGCAGCACGGCCTGGCCTCGCTGGTGCGCTCGCTCGCCTTGGTGGCCGCAGTCTTCTGCATCGCGGCGATGGGTGCAGAACTACTGCATGGTGACGGCTGGGGTGCAGCAGTGATCGCTGGCGTCAGCCTGGCCATCGCCGCGATCCCCGAAGAGTTCTCGATGGTCTACACGCTGTACCTGGCGATGGGTGCGTGGCGTCTCGCGCAGCACCGAGCGCTCGTGCGCCGTCTGCCGTCCGTGGAGACGTTGGGGTCGACCACGGTGATCTGCACCGACAAGACCGGCACGCTGACCCACGGCCGCCTCGAGGTCGCCGGGTTGTGGACCCCCGAGCGCGAGTACCACGGCGAAGGCGACCTGACGCTCGCCGAGCGTGTGCTGTTGACCACCGCCGTGTTGGCCTGCGAGCCGGATCCGTTCGACCCGCTCGACGTGGCCATCGTGCGCTTCGCCGAACTCCACGGGCTCGACACAGCGAAACTGCACGGTGGTGCACTCGTCGTCGACTGGCCCTTTGAGCAGTCCGACAAGTACCTCACCCACGTCTGGCGCGACACTGACGGCGATCACCATGTGGCGTCGAAGGGCTCGATCGAAGGGTTGCTGCGCCACGTGGCGGGCGCCGAGCAGCAACGCTCTGGAGTCACGCTCGGGAACGAACGGTTCGCGGCTGACGGTATGCGCGTGATCGCCGTGGCAGGCCGAGACATCGGCGCGCCCACCGGGGAGCGCAGCGGCGACGAGGCAGGTCTGCGCCTGTTGGGCCTGGTCGCGTTCAGCGACCCCATCCGCGACGGTGTGGCCGAGGCGTTGGCTGAGTGCCGGGCTGCGGGCGTGCGCGTCATCATGGTCACCGGCGACCATCCGGCCACGGCGCATGCAGTTGCCGAGGGTCTCGATCTGCCGCACGAGGCCGATGGTTCCGACCTGATTGCCACTGGCGACGACCTTGACCACGCGGATGCCGAGCGTCTCGCCTATCTCGTGGCGCACGCCAACGTGTTCGCCCGCACACGGCCCGAGCAGAAGCACTTGCTGGTGGAAGCACTGCGAGCACAGGGCGAAGTGGTGGCGATGACCGGCGACGGTATCAACGACGCACCCGCGCTGCGCGAGGCCGACATTGGGGTCGCGATGGGCGAGCGCGGCACCACGGTCGCCCGCGAGGCAGCGTCGCTGGTGCTGGTCGACGACAACTTCGCCACCATCGTCGGTGCCGTACGCGACGGTCGTCGCATCTTCGACAACCTCACCCGAGCCTTCGCGTACCTGATCGCGTTCCACCCGCCACTGTTGTTCGGCGCGCTGGTCATGCCGTTGCTCGGCAAGCCACTGTGGCTGCTGCCCGTGCATCTGGTGGTGCTGGAACTGCTGCTGCACCCGGTGGTGTCGCTCGTGTTCCAGGCCGACCCGGCCGACGACGACGTGATGCGTCGCCCACCGCGCCCGGTGGGTGACGCGCTGCGTATGCGTGCACTGTGGCGGCCCTATGCGGTGGGTGGTGTGCTCGCGGCGATGTTGATCGGTGAATACCTATTGGCGCTGGCCGCCGACTGGCCCGTCGAACAAGCCCGGGCGCTGACGTTCGCCACGTTGCTGGCCAGCCAGATCTTCCTGCTGCTGGGCATGCGCTCGCCCGAGCGGCCGGTGTGGAGGCCAGGTCGTCCGTTCACCCGCACCCTGTGGTGGGTGCTCGGCCTGATTGTCGTGGTGACCGTCGGCGTCGTGGAGGTCGGCCCGGTGGCGCGGCTGCTGTCGTTCGCGCCGTTCCCGCGGTGGGCTTGGCCGGTGCTGGTCGCAGTGGCGGCGGTCGGAACGTTGTGGGCCGAGCCGTTGAAGCGCGATCAGCACACTTCGGGCGTGTGAATGCGTCGCTGCTGGCGTAACGTCGGCACTCATGTCTGGTGGTCGTTCCGGTGATGGGTTCATGCGTTGCTCCGACGGGCACGTGCGCTGGGGAGTCTTCGGTGCGGCCGGCGTCGTGTTCGTGCTGCGCCCGGCCGACATGCCTGCGCTGGTGATGTTGCAGAAGCGGTCGGCGTGGGCGCACGAGGGTGGCACCTGGAGTTGTGCCGGTGGGGCGATCGACGAGGACGAGTCGCCCTACGAGGCAGCGTTGCGCGAGGCCAGCGAAGAGGTGGGCGAGATCCCCGTGCACCATCGGGTGCTCGGCGAGTACGTGTTCGCACCCGCTACCGACTGGATCTACACCACGGTGGTGTTGGAGGTCGACGAGATGTTCGGTGCGTCGGTCAACTTCGAGACCGACGCCGTCGCCTGGCTGCCGGTGGACGAGGTGGTGCACCGCGCGTTGCA
>CAIXHI010000395.1 GCA_903919215.1 uncultured Acidimicrobiaceae bacterium | reverse complement strand
CCGCAGCGAGCGCCCCCCACCCGAGAGCGCCCCACCCCGGCGACGGCTCCACCTGCCCCGCCACTTGTGCCACCGTGGCCACCCAGCGCGTGCCCACGACGTTCGGCAGCATCAGCAGACGGGCCAGCACGTCGGGCATGGCCGGCGCCAGCAGGGCCGAGGGGATTCCGTACAGCATCACCAGTCCGGCAACCGGCACGGCCGCGAGGTTCGCCGGCACTGTCACCAGCGGCAGACGATGGAACACCAGCAGACTCGGCACAGCGACACCGGCCTGTGCACCGAGGGTGATCGAGAGCGGCAGACGCAGCCAGGCGGGCCCCGGCAGTCGGGCAAACAGCCACGGCCCCGCCATGCAGACGCCTGCTGTTGCCGCCACCGACAGCCAGAACCCCACCGACCACACGAGGAACGGGTCGCTGAGCACGAGCCACCCCACGGCCAGCGAGAGCAGGCGTACGGGAGTGGCCTGGCGACCGCGCACATGTGCCGTCGCGGCCAGCACCGCCATCACCCCGGCGCGCAGCACGGACGGTTCGAAGCGGGTGAGCGCCATGAACCACCCGATCAGCCCGACCGTGGCGGCCCAACGCCACCAGGGTCGCAGACGGCGCAGCAACGGCATTGCCGCGAGCAACATGAACCCCACGTTCTGTCCTGACACGGCGGTGAGGTGCGAGAGCCCAGAGCGGCGGAAGTCAGCAACCAACCAGGCCGGTTCACGAGCGTCGTCGCCCAACACGAGGCCGGTGAACAACGCGGAGTCGGCGACGGGCATCGCCACATCTGCCGCGCCCCGCAGCCGCGTGCGCAGGCGGTTCGAGGCACGAGTGAGTGCCGAGCCGGGGTCGACATCGGCAACCACTCCGGCCTGCAAGCGCCCCACGACATGGCGCAGTGCCGCCCGCCGAGCCCCGCTGCGTATCGGCCGGCGATCACCTTGCACCCAGACGTACTCCCCTGCCTGCACCTGACTGGGCTGGTTCCGCCGAGCCCCGTACAGCCAGGTGTCGAGGCGCTCACCGTCGATCTCCACTGTTAGCCGCAGTCCAGATCCGTAGACCGCCGGATCGGCCACCACCAGCGCCCACCCCGAGTAGGTATCGGCATGGCGAAGGTGAGCACCGGCCCAGTCGCGATCGCTGCGCACCGCGCCGCCAACGAGCGCGGCGATGGTCACCATCGCCATCAGCACGTGCCGCTGTCTGATGAGCACGGTCGCAACGATCGCGAGCAGCGCAACACCGAGGGCGGGACACACCCCCAGCCAGACGCCCAACACCACACAGAGGGCCACCAGTGCCACTTGCGCATCAGTGACGTGATGCCCGGGACGGCCGGCGTTGAGGCCGTACGCTCGGCTCATGCGTTCTCACCCGGTCTACGCCGCTCCGGTGCCGTACGGCCCAGTGGCCTACCGGCGGCAGTTGCGCACGTTCGGTGCCCTGGCTGCCCTCGCCCCACCGGCCGCGCTCGGTGTGTTCGCACTGTTGGCACTGCATCGGGGTTCCAGCACCGCTGGAGTGCTGGGCTTTGCCAGCGCGCTATTCGCCGCGCCCGGTCTGCTGGTGGCCGGTGCGCCGCTCGCCACGGGCGGCACCGTGTACGTGCTGGCGATACTCGCCAGCGCGGCCGTGTGGATGGTGCTGGGCGCCATCGCCGCACGCCGAGCCACGCGCCGCCCGGCCGCCGATTGGCGCGACTTCTGGCGCGAGTACCTGTGGCTCGCCGCAGGTGTGTGGATCGGTGTGATCGGCGCACTGCTCGCTGCCAATGTGCTGTTGGGCCAAGCGTTTCTCTAGGCCTCACAGCGTCACCAACCCGCGGATGGCATCGAGCTTGGCCGGGCCGATGCCACGGACTTGGCTCAGCTGTTCGACGGAACTGAACGGCCCGTGCTGGTCTCGATAGGCAATGATCGAGGCCGCCGTCGCCGGGCCGACACCCGGCAGCACATCGAGATCGTCGGCGGTAGCGGTGTTCAGGTTCACCGGCGCACTGGGCGTGGCCGATGAACCGCCCGCAGGCTCAACAACGATGGCCTCCCCCACCCGTGGCACGTAGACACGTTGTCCGTCGGCCACGATCGCCGCCAGGTTCACCGCGTCAGCGTTGGCTTCCACGCTGAACCCACCAGCGGCGCGGACCGCATCGTTCGCCCGCGCACCCTGCGGCAAGGTGTACACCCCTGGGTGCGCCACCGCGCCTGCAACGTGCACGACCACCTGCGCCGCCACGCTGGTGGTGGTGCTCATCGATCGTGCCGGTGTCGCTGTTTCCGAGGTGCTGGAGCTACTGGAGGTACTCGCCGAGCTGGTGCCAGCCATCGGCAGACGTGATTCGGTGGTGGCCACCGGTGGCCGCACGAGCCAGTACGCCCCGGCGAGCACGGACAACACGACGACCGCCGAGCCGACCAACCGACCGGGCCCGACCCATTGCACCCACTGTTCCAAGCGCTCACGCAACGAGCGTGGCGGCACCGGTCGATCGGGCAGCTCGGACACGATGACTCCCAGGACGACACGAGCACGAAGCCCGATTGAACGACTGGGGGAAGCCGATGCCGAACATATCGGCCCGGTCGAGAGCTACGACGCGACGATGTGGGAAAGTTCGTCGCGCACGGCGGTCGCGAGCTGACGACGAGCCACCCAGTCGGCCTCGATCTCCATCGGAATGCGACGGTACGCACCCTGGTGATCCTTCCCGCGCAGACGCCACAGCACGTAATGCCCGACGTAGCGACGGATGAAGCCGACGGCGCCGAAGCGCCGCCACTGCCGGACATGCACTTGTTCGTGGCGCAAGAGATACGGCGTGTCGGCACCGTGGCGCACGATGACCAGCGAGCCCAGCGTGAAACCGTCGGCACCCTTGGGCACCGGCCCACCCACCCACAAGCGGTATCCGTCTCGCTCCTCGATCGGCATGACCCGGGAGCCTATCCCGGTCGCCAACCACCCCCGACCGCGCCCCGGGCGCGTCTGAGTCACCGCCCGCAACGTCTGGGCGGTGACTCAGAATGGGGTGAATCGGGTTGGTCAGCGGGCGCTGATGCGCCGGCGGCGTAGGTGAAAATCGTCGCAATGTCGTCGTTGCAACCGAGGACACCATCGTCCGGGTGGGCGGGGTCGAACGAGGAGTACAGCGCCATCATCGGGTCCATCACCGGGCCAAACGCTGCGTAGGGATCCACGGCGGAGCTGACTGGATCGGACTCGACTGCCCGGAATGTGAACGTTCCGGCCTGGTCGCCAGTGCCTGAGCTGTCGGAGCTCAGGTCCAGTTCCGGTGCCACTGCCGGGATCACCACGGGAGCGGTCACATTCAACACACCCGCCGGAACATGCTCCGGAGCGAGGAGCGTGACCCAGTTGTCGTGCGTGGGGTCGGTTACGGTCTGGGCGAACGAGGCGAACATCCCCTCGGACAGCGTCACCGACGCAGGGGGAACGCCGGTTCCGACGGTCAGGTCATCTGCGTCCTTAACCAGGTACCAACCGCAGTTCGAGGCGAGGTTGAACGTGACGGTGTCACCGGAGTGCACGAACCACGTGAACTCGCCCATGTCCGCGCAGTTGACATCGACATCTCGGTTGGCGGCCTGAACGATTCTCGTCCCTGCCGTGGAGAGGAGTGCCAACGAGGTGATGGCCAGCACCGCGGCGACCGCGACGGCGATCAGGTTGCGGCGGCGGCGACGGCTACGGGGACTGGTGGTTTCGGGCGCGTCGACGTTCGGGAGCATCCGGCACCCTAACCGTCAACTGTCCTACACGGTGATGGCTCGGCCACCGGGCTGACCTGCACCAGAGCTAGTAGCCGGAGTCGCTGGGCCAGTTGGGCTGGAACATATGCCACTGCTCGGGGGCCCGCCGGATGAGGAACTCCAGTTCGTGGGCCAGGTTCTGGGTGACGCGCTGCACGTCCTCGCGCAGGCCACCTCGTCGTTCCATCGACAACGGCGGGCGCACGATGGCGTAGTGCCCGTTGTACTGGGGTGTGAAGTAGCACCCGACCGGCAGCACCGGGGTGCCGAGACGGATGCCCAACGTCGCCGGGCCGGCGGGCAACGTGGTGCGCTCACCGAAGAACTCGACGTCGACACCACTGCGGTCGATGTCGCGGTCGGACAACAAGCACACGATCTCGTTCTTCTTCAACGCGGCCATCACCGCCGCACCGGCACCCTGCCCGGTGGGAATCACGGTCATCCCGAGTTCCTTACGCAGATCAGCGAACCACTCGAACAGTTCAGGCGGCTGCAGCGCCTCGACGACCACGGTCATCGGGTAGCCCTGGTCAGTCATCCAGCGTCCGGCCCACTCCCAGCCGCCGAGGTGCGGCAAGGCGAAGATGCACCCCTTGCCCAGCGCCAACGCGTCGGTGATGTGGTGGAAGTTCTCCACCGACATCGTCTTGTTGACGACCTTCTTGCTCAGCGAGGGCAGCCGAAAGCTCTCCACGTAGTAGCGGGCATAGCTGTCGAATGCCTGCTGCGCAGCGACACGCAACGAGGCCCCGCGCAGGTTCGGGTTGACCCGCTGCAGATGGCGCTCGATCATCGCCCGCTTGGCCGGGCTGGTGAGGTTGGACCCGATACCCAGGCCGGTGGCAGTCGCCGAAGCAATGGGGCCGGGGATCAGCTTCGCCGCGAGGGCGCCGAACTTGTAGGTGCCGACGATCGCCGCATCGTTGAATCGGCTGCGGGCGGAACGCT
>CAIXHI010000394.1 GCA_903919215.1 uncultured Acidimicrobiaceae bacterium | reverse complement strand
CGGTGCCGAAGTTGTCGAGCGACAGTTGCACTCCGAAGCGGCGCAACGCCTGCAGCGAGCGCAGCGTGCCTGGCTGGTTGTCGTTCAGCGTGTCTTCATCGAAGTCGAGTGTGAGTTGATGGGGGCTGAGTTCCATTTGGCGGACGGTGGCGAGCACCCGCTCCACGAACGTGCCCTCGGCCAACTGGCGGGCGGCGACGTTGATGTGCACACTGAAGCCGCGATCGACGAGACCGGCATCGAGCCAGGCGCGTGCGTCGAGGCATGCCTGACGCAGTACCCAATCGCCGATCGGCACGATCGCTCCGGACTCTTCGGCCAGGTGCAGGAACTGCGCCGGCAGCAACGTTCCGCGCTCGGGGTGGTCCCAGCGCAGTAATGCCTCGGCGCCGGCCACGCGACCGCTGTGGGTGGAGATGATCGGCTGATAGGCCAGACGCAGTTCACCCGAGGCGAGGGCCCGCTCGAGTCGCGAGGACAGTTCCTTGTGCTGGCGCGATTCGACGCGCATCGCATCGGAATAGACCTCGCAGCGTGAACGACCGCGGCGCTTGGCCTGATACATCGCGATGTCGGCGTTGCGCAGTAGTTCGACGGCGGCCTCGCTACCGCCGACGCCCTCCATCTCCAGCGCTGGGCACAGGGCGACACCGATGCTGACGGACAGGTCGACCTCGACTCCCTGCACCATCACGCGGCCGCTGAGCGCATGGCGAATGCGCTCAGCAAGTTCCAGTGCACTGTGCTCGTCGATACCCCCGTCGCACAGCACGACGAACTCGTCGCCGCCGATGCGGGCGACGATGTCGGACGGCCGAGTTGCGTGGGCGATGCGATGAGCGACCTGCATGAGCAACGCGTCGCCGACATCGTGCCCGACGGTGTCGTTGACTTCTTTGAGGCGGTCGACGTCCATGAACAGGATGGCGACGTTGTTGCGGGTGCCGCGGATGCCGTCAAGCGCGTCGGCCGCGGAGCGCTGCAACTTCAAGCGGTTGGGAAGGCCGGTGAGCGGGTCGTGGTTGGCCTGCCGGGTGAGCTCCAACTGCAGGTGCTTCGCGGCTGTGATGTCGCGGGCCACCCCACCCCAGTACTCGACGAGACCATCGGGTGAACGCTGCAACAGCAGATCGATATCGAGTGTGCGCTCGAGGCCGTCGGGGCCGCGGAAACCGACCTCACCCGACCAGGTGCCGCTCTCGGTACTGTCCATCACGGCGCGGGGTACTTGGTCGCGGATCGCTTGCAGCAGGCCGCGCGCACCGGGGTCGCGGACAAGATCGAGTTCGTCGTCAACGCCGAACAGGGATCGCGCCGCCGGGTTGGTGAACACCGGGGCCCCGTTGCGGTCGAGGATGATCACGGCGTCGTCGGTGGAGCAGACCACGCCCGTGAGTCGGTCGAGCAGTTGCTCGCGGCGAACGTTCTCGGTCTGGTTGATCGCCGAGCCGCCGTAACTGGCCACACGGTCGAACTCGTCGCGAACCGGTTCGGCGTCGATGCGTACCCAGGTCATCTGGCCGTCGCCGTGCCACACACGGAAGTCCAGCTGCACCGGTCCGTCCTCGTCGACAGCTCGACGCCACGCGAGTTCGGCCGAGGCCCGATCACCAGGGTGCGCGTTGCTCCACGGTGGCAGACCGACGGGCGACGTCGTGGACCCGATAACGAGCGCGCCGAATGCTGCGTTGGCCGCAGTAATGCGACCATCTCGGTCAGCCTGGAACAGGCCTACCGGCAGCGAAAGGAGCAACTCGTTGATAACCGCCATCCTTGCATGTTGATCGTTGGTACTGGGTGGTTATCGGTCGGGATTACGCCCGACTGAAGGAACCTGTGACCGAACCTTCGTCCAATTCCGCCGATTGGAGTGCATCGATCAGGTCGAGGCCGGCGGCTCCGTCGCTGGAACCTGACGCCTCTCCCAGGTAATACACGGTGATGAGGTAGTTGTGCGTCTCGCCAGCCGGTGGGCACGGGCCGGTGTAACCAACGACTCCGTTCCCATTCGTGCCCTCGTAGGCGCCGATAGGAACAGTGTCCTCGGCGATGGAGGTGCTGCTGGGCGAAAGACCGGCAATCGCCCAGTGGACGAAATCGGGAGCGTCGACGTCGGTGAGCGTGATGGCGATCTCCACGGTGCCAGCGGGAGCAGCGCTCCATGACAGCGCCGGTGCCAGATTCGTGCCGTCGCATGTGTAGCGAGGGTCGATCTCTGCACCGTCACGCCAAGGTGCGGTGACCGTGAGCCCGGCCGGGAGCGGCAGCCCGGTGGTGCTGGGTTCCCCGATCCCGTCGGTGTCGGATGGGGCGGCGAGCGTCGAGATGGAGGACTGCTGGCCCGGACCGGCTGGGCGCAGCGTGCGCCCATCGTGGCGGCAGCCGCCAGCGATCAGGACCACGAGGCAGGCAGAGGTGAGCATGACGGCACGGCGCACGGCGTGAATCCTAGGTGTCGGCCTGCCCTGCCGCGTGGCAGCGCAAGAGGAAAGCTCACGGATAACGTGCTCGCCGTGGCCGATTCCCTTTGTGTGCTCACGGTGCATGCGCACCCCGACGACGAAGCGTCCAAGGGTGCGCCCACCCTGGCCCGCTACCACGCCGAGGGTGTGCGCACGGTGCTGGTGTGCTGCACGGGTGGCGAGGAGGGCGACCTGCAGAACCCTGGTCTGCGGGAAGCGGGTCAGCCGTTCCACGGTCTGAGCCCCGAGCAAGAGAAGTTGCTGTTGGCACAGGTGCGGCCCGGCGAACTGGCGCTCTCGGCCGAGATCATCGGCTTCGACGAGGTCGTCATGCTCGGCTATCGCGACTCGGGAATGGTCGACAGCGTTGCCAACCAGCATCCCGGCTGTTTCCACGCGGCTCCGCTCGATGAGGCGGTCGGTCGTCTCGTCGCGGTCATCCGCCGCGAGCGGCCGCAGGTGATCATCACCTACGGCGACGATCAACGCAGCTATCCACACCCCGACCACGTGAAGGTGCACGACATCTCCATCCCTGCGTTCGAACGCGCGGGCGACCCGGCGTGGTACCCAGAGGCGGGCGAGCCGTGGCAGCCACTGAAGATGTATTACTCGGTGTGGTCGCGTGCTCGGATGGTGGCCGTCCACGAGGGCATGATTCGCCACCGTGGCGAGTCGCCGTACGACCAGGCATGGCTCGATCGACCGGGCCACGACGACCGCATCACCACCAAACTGGAGATCTCGGCGTACCTGTCGGCGCGTAGCGGGTCGCTACGCGCTCACGCCACGCAGGTCGACCCCAAGGAACCGTGGTGGTTCGGATTGTCGGATGAGCAGTTGGCCGATGTGTACCCGTGGGAGGACTGGATTCTGGCCCGTTCGCTGGTGGGTTCGCCCGCCGATGGTGAACTGGAGGACGACCTGTTTGTCGGCGTCCGTGAGCGCGTGATGGGCGGCGGCGAATGAGTATCCAATACCGGGTGGCCTTTGGGAAGAACGACGAGGCCGTCGACGGCCCCGACGATGCCGAGGTCGTGGTCACGATCACTGCGAGCGACGTCGCGCTCGGGGCATCGGTGGCATTCATGCAGGGCAAGCTGAAGAGCACCGGCAGCACGGGTGAGTTGTTGGCGGCGCTGAGCGATGGCTCGGCAGCGGCGGCGATCAGCCAGCTCGCATCGCGTCCCTGAGCGCCCGATAGCCAATGGGCACGGCGCCCGACTCGAGCAGCAGCGCCCGCAGTGTGTCATCGGTGGTGACCAACTCGTGGTCGTCGATCCACAGTTCGGCCGCCGCCGAGATTGCCCGGACCTCGGGGGTGTCGATCGTCGGCTGCACGTGGATCTCGCTCACGCCGGCGGCCAGGTTGCGGATGGAGTCGTAGACCCGCTCGCGGCTACCGGCTCGCCAGTCGTGGTCGAAGTGATCGGGGAACACGACGCCCTCTTCGGCGGCGAGTCGTCGGAAGGGGAACCCGGCCTGTTCGGCGGTGATGCTGGAGGGCAGGCGGATCGGCAACCGGAACTCGACGGCGAGTTCGAGGTACACGTCGAAGAACTCGGGTCGCAATGTGATCACCGAGAGGTGGGGGGCGAGGTGGGTGACGTCGACGTCCCATGCCAGCGCACGCTCGATCTGGGCGCGGCACTCGCGTAGCACCTCGGCCGGGTCGGCGTGTTCCCATAGGTCGTCGACCTCGCGAGGAAAGCCGCCCTCGCCTGACAACAGTGATGGTGAGTGCGTGATCGGCCCAAAGCGGTAGGCCTCATGCTCGCAGTTGAGCGTGAGGTGCACGCCGATGTCGTCGGTCGGCTGCAGCCGCATCGCCGCATCGCGAGCCCACGGCGCGGGCACCATCAGGCTGGCGCACGTGGCGACGCCGTGGTGCAACGCGTCGAACACACCCTCGTTCGCCGCGTGGCAACTGCCGAGGTCGTCGCAGGAGATGATGACCAGGCGCGTGCCGGGCGAGTACCCGAGGCGTTCGGTGAGGGAACGTTCCGAAGCGGTGCTCATCGGCACGAACGCTACCCGCTGCACCTGCCCCACAACCCCGCATTCGCCGCCCGTGCATTGCTGGCGGCGTGCACGAACTCGCTGCTGTGGGCGATGTTGGGAGCGATCGTCAGCACATGCGCGTATCCCTGGCGCACGATCTCGACGTTTACGAACGTGCCATCGGCCAGATACACATACGCGAGCAGACGGTCGTAGGGGTCGCGTGGCTCCACATCGCGTTCGAGGTACAGCGCAGTGCCGTCGGGGAGCAGCGAAGCCGTGAACGCGCTGGCTTCCGGGCCGAAACACTGCACGGGAGTGTTCGGTTTCTTCGTCTCCGGCGTGTCGATACCGATCAGGCGCACGCGCTCCTTGCGGCCGCTCACGAGCACGTCGATGGTGTCGCCGTCGACGACCTTCACGAGTGTGGCATTCGGTGTGAGCGCGGTTGTGTCCGTTGGAGCGCGAGACGGCGGCGTGCCGGAGCACGCCGCCGTCGGGACGATCATCAAGGAGCAGACGACCCACGCGTAGCGCATGGATCCTCTTTATCGTCGAATGCTCAGAGCCGTTCGATGATCGTGCCGGTACCCAGGCCCCCGCCGCAGCACATGCTCACGAGGCCGTAACGGCCGCCGGTGCGCTCGAGTTCGTACAGCGCCTTGGTGAGCAGGAACCCGCCGGTGGCACCCAGTGGGTGGCCGAGAGCGATTGCGCCACCGTTCGGGTTCACCTTGGACGGGTCGGCGTTGACCGCCTTCTGGTACGCCAGCACGACAGAAGCGAACGCCTCGTTGATCTCGAATGTGTCGATGTCGTCGATGCTGAGGCCGGTGCGGGCAAGCATCTTCTGCGTGGCATCGATCGGCCCGGTGAGCATCAACACCGGGTCGACGCCGACGAGGCACGTATCGACGATGCGGGCGCGTGGCTTCAGGCCGAGGGCTGCAGCCCGCTCTTCGGTCATCATCAACACGGCGCTGGCGCCATCGCTGATCTGGCTGCTGTTGCCGGCGGTGTGCACGCCGTTTGGGCGGCCGACGGGCTTCAGCGTCGCCAACTTCTCGAGCGTTGTCTCGCGCATGCCCTCGTCGCGGGCCACCGTGTGGAACGTGCCGGTGAGGTTGCCCTCTTCGTCGCGGTCGGGTGCCTCGACGGTGAGGTACTGACCGGCGAAACGATCCTCGGCCCACGCCTGTGCGGCGCGCTGCTGGCTGGCAAGGGCGAACGCGTCGGTGTCGTCGCGGGTGACGTTCCAGATGTCGGCGATGCGCTCGGCACCCTCGAACTGCGAGGTCATCTCGTACTGCTCGAAGTAGGTCTTCGGAATCGGCACGCCGAGACCGAGTGCCTTGTTGCTGTTGCTGCCGATCGGCACGCGGCTCATCACTTCCACACCGCAGGACAGGGCGATGTCGACGATGTCGCCCTTGATCAGCGCTGTGGCCAGGTTGGTGGCCTGCTGGCTGCTGCCGCACTGAGTGTCGACAGTCGTGGCGGCCACTGAAAGGGGCAGGCCAGCGCTGAGCCAGGCATTGCGAGTGATGTTGTAGGACTGCTCGCCAACCTGGCTGACACAGCCGCCTACGACCTGGCCGATGGCCGCCGGGTCGATGCCGGTGCGGTCGATGATGGCCCGCTGGACCTTGGCGAGAAGCTCACCCGGATGGAGGGAGGCGAGGCCTCCATTGCGCTTGCCGATGGGGGTACGGACGGCGTCCACGATCACAACGTTGGTCATCGCTCCAGCCTACGGTGGCGCCCATGGCCACCTTCAACCCTGCGTTGACCCCACCGGCGGGCGTCACCCAGCACCGCTATATCCATGTCATCGGTTCGAACGTGTTCATCGATGATCGTGCCGCCGAGTCGGGGTGGGCGGTGCATTTCCTCGGCATGCTCGATGGTGAAGCGTGCTGGGCGGTCGACGTGCCTGCCGGGGAAGACCCGTCGTACGGCGCAGCAGTTGATCTGTACTCACTGCACGGCCGCACATCAGAGGTCGAGTGGGCGGTCGCCGGGCGGGCGGTGCAGCTCGCCGAGTGGTCGCGCACACATCAATTCTGTGGACGCTGCGGCCAGCCGACGGTGCACTCCGACAACGACCGGTCGATGAAGTGCCCTGGCTGTGGGTTACTTGCCTATCCGCGCCTGGCGCCAGCGATGATCACATTGGTCACCAAGGGCGACCCCGGTCCAGATCAGTTGGCGTTGCTCGCCCGTGGTGTGACCTTCCGGGCGCCGATGTATTCGTGTTTGGCTGGCTTCGTCGAGGCCGGCGAATCGTTGGAGCAGTCGGTGATCCGCGAGGTGCGCGAAGAGGTCGGTATCGAGGTGGCCTGGCCCACGTATCAGGGCAGCCAGCCGTGGCCGTTCCCGCACAGTCTGATGATCGGGTTC
Source organism: uncultured Acidimicrobiaceae bacterium (assembly GCA_903919215.1). Classification (GTDB taxonomy): domain Bacteria; phylum Actinomycetota; class Acidimicrobiia; order Acidimicrobiales; family Ilumatobacteraceae; genus UBA668. Next base: position 29,291 of record CAIXHI010000394.1, on the reverse strand, counting down.
CGCACTGAATGGGTGAGCGGCGAGATCGAGTGCGACCCCGCCGAGATCGTTGATGCCCAGTGGTATCGACGTGACGAGTTGCCGAGCATCCCGCCCGGTATCTCCATCGCCCGCAAGCTGATCGACGCCTGGCTCCTCGAGGGCTGATCCGCGCAACTCGGCGTTGAGGTCAGACCCCCCCGGACCTGAACGCCGACATGCGCGGGTGGCGGGTCAGCCGAGCTTGTCGCAGAACCAGTCGAGGATGATCTCGGCGCGCTGCCGGCGGTGGATTGGTGAACCACTGCGTGACAGTTCGTGGCTCTCACCGGGGAATCGGTAGAACGTGACGTCCTTGCCGAGCAGTCGTAGCGCAACGAACAGCTCCTCGGCCTGGCTGATCGGGCAACGCAGGTCGTTCTCGCTGTGGATCAGGAGGATCGGACAGGTGATGTCGCGCACCCGTCGGATCGGCGACATGGCCACGTACTGGTCGGGTGCGTCGAGGTGGTTGGGGCCGACCTCGACCCGGAAGACCGTGGAGATATCGCTGGTGTACTCCTCCGTGTAGAGGTTGTTCACCGAGCGTTCGCTGCAGATGCCCTTGAACCGGTGGCTGAACCGACCCGCGAGCTCGGTGGCCATGTAGCCGCCGTAGCTGCCACCCTGCATACCCACGCGCTGAGGATCGCAGAACGGGTAGCGAGCAAGTGCGGTGTCGAGTGCCGCCATCACGTCATCGACGTCGGCACCACCCCAGCCGGTGCCCGGGCTGGCGTGATGCTGGCTCCCCATGATGGCCTGCCCCCACGACTGCTCGCGGCCCGAGCCACCGCGAGGGTTACTCATCAGCACTACGAAGCCGGCCGCCGCCTGCAACTGGGCCTCGTCGAAGAACGACTCGCCGTACTGCGTATGCGGCCCGCCGTGCACGTTCAACACCACCGGGTAGCGCTGGGCGGGGTCGAAGCCTGCGGGCCGCATGATCCAGCTATCGATCTCGCCGGTGCCGTCGGTACACGGCACGGCAAAGCGTTCCCAGCTGAGGGGCCGTGCGATCGCTCGGTAGGTCTCGGCGAACGACGTCAGCCGGAGCGGGCCGCTGTCGGCAACCACGAACACATCCGGCAGTTCGTCGACGGCGGATGCGATGTAGGCGATGGTGCCGCCCGCTGCGTGGGCGGCCTTCACGGTGATCGGGCCGAAGGTGACCGGCACCGGGCCGGATCCATCGGTGGGCACGCGGTACAGGTGTGTCTGCCCGCGATCCTCGGCCGAACTCAGCAGCGTGTGTTCGTCGAGCCACAGCGGCGCCACGTTGCCTGCCGTCGTCTCGAAGGTGCGGTCGAATGACGAGCTGACGAACCGGTGGGCACCATCTCCTGAGCGGTCGACAACCCCGACCTTCACGTTCTGAGGAGAGGTACTGGGGTCGTCGTAGCCGAGGAAGGCAACCTGTGTGCCCGATGGTGCCGCTGTCGCCGCGGAGTAGATACCGGTCTGGTGCGTGATGGCGCGGATCTCGCCGTCGAGCGACACACACTGCAGGTCGCACGCGAAGTCGAGATCCCACGTGTCGTGGCGCGCAGCAGAGGTCACGATCGCGGATGAGTCAGCGGTCCACGACACGCCGCTGTGCTGGAACTCGCCCGGGGTGAGGTTGCGAGGCGAGGCGGTGCCGTCAGCGGGCACCACGTAGAGATGTGCGGGCCGGTCGTAGACCCAGCCTTCACCGTTGAGTTGGGTGAGGAACCGTTCGATCTTGCGTGGCGCCTGCCAACTCGTGTCGCCGTCCTCGACGCCGGGTACCCCGTAGCGCTGGTCGGGCGTACGACTGACGAAACCGACCCATCGCCCATTCGGGCTGAAGCGAATGTCGCTGACCCCATCTTTCATGGTGGCGATGACGCGGGTTTCGCCGGGTGTGCCGAAGGGCAAGATGTGCAACGTGGTCTCGCGCTTGCTGTGGCTGCGCTTGGAGGTGAACGCCAGGTTGGTGCCGTCGGGGCTCCAGGCGGGGTCGCCGTCGTGCTCGCCGCCAGTGATCGGCCGTGGCGCGCTGCTCCCGTCGGCGGTGGCGACCCAGACCTGTGAGAAATACTGGTTCTTGATGAGGTCGACGCGGGTCACCACGAAGGCCACATGTCGGCCGTCGGGCGACACTGCGGGCGACGACGCCTGGACAAGGTTGCCGATGACGCGCTCAGCGATGACGGTATGCACGCTGTGTTGGCTGGTCTGACCTGACATTTCATTCAGGGTAGTTCCTGGCGCAGGCCGCTGATTGACGGGCGGTTGTGACACCATCGCGATGATGGAACCGTATGACCTCCTCGCCCACCTGGCCCGCGACGGTGGCGACTTCGCCGAAGCATGTATCGCTGCGGGCATGGAGAGCGAGGTGCCCAGTTGCCCCGGTTGGAGCGTCTCCGACCTGTTGTGGCACCTGGCCGAGGTGCATTACTTCTGGCGCACCATCGTCGCCGAGCAACGCGCCACATGGGAGGGGTACGAGCAACCGGAGCGACCGGCCGATGCCGATCTTCCCGAGTTCTACCGGAACGGCCTCGAAGAGACGGTCACTGTGCTGGCTGCTGCGCACCCCCAGCAGGCCAACTGGACATGGTCGCACCAGCGTGATGCGGGCTTCGTGATGCGCCGGATGGCCCATGAGACTGCCATGCACCTGTGGGACGCGCAGCAAGCCGGGGGGCGTGAACGGGCGATCGACGCATCGTTGGCGAGTGATGGGATCGACGAGTTCCTCGACCACTTCCTCTTCCTCTCCCTCGGCGGTGACGCTGGCGTTGCCGACGAGGTCGCTGGCAGTGTCCACCTGCACTGCACCGATGTGCCCGGCGAGTGGACCGTCCGTCCCATGGACGGGGGCGGGTTCTCACTCACGCGCGAGCACGCCAAGGGTGACGCCGCGATGCGTGGTCCGGCGAGCGACCTCTTGCTGGTCCTGTGGCGGCGGCGACCGATGGACACGATCGACATCCTCGGCGACGGGGGAGTGGCGGGGCGCTTCATCGCTCACTCCTCGTTGGAGTGAGATCAGTCGGAGCGTGGCAGGTCGAGGTGGCCGAGTCGCTCGTTGAGCAGGGCGGCCAACTGGTCGAGGTCGATCTGCCCACTCTCATCGGTCGAGTTGGTAGCTGCGGGCGCGCTGAGCGGGGCCGCGAGCGCGGCGCTCGCGGGCGCCTCGACCAACGGCACCTGGGTGGTGACCGGTTCGAACGATGCCAGCTGGATCGTGGCCAGCCCGAGCGTGGGTAACTCGGCAGTGATGTCGTCGTTGACCCTGATCCGCGCCGTTTCGGTGGTGATCGGCGGCGGCGGGGTGCCAGCTTGTTGCTGCAGACGGGCAAGACCAGTGCGCAGTTCAGTGACCTGCTGCTCGGTGCGGTCGGCGTCGGCGGTACCACGTCGTTGAGCGGAATCGAGGCGGTCGACGCGGACCGAGAGGTCGCGGAGCTCCTGCTGTATCTCCAGAGTTCGCCGGTCGGCCTCCTGGCTGGAGACCTGCAACTCGTGGCGTATATCGACGAGTCGCAGATCGACCGCCTCCAGCACTGAGCGCACGAGGCGCGCGATCTTGTCGTCGGTGGAAGAGTCGCTCATCTCGTCAGCCCTTCCGACCCCTCAGCCATCCGCGCCCGGATCCGGGCGTCTCGGCGTCATCCGACACCGTGGGGGCGGCCGTCGGCCGGTCGACAAGGTTGTCGGCGACAAGGTTGTCGTCGACGAGGATGTCGTCGACGAGGTCCCAGATGTCGGTTGCCACGCTCTGCGGCGCATCCGCGTCTGCTTCGGGTGTCGCCGTGTGAGCGGGCACGATCGCCACCGATCCGGTGTCCATGTCCTTCACTGAGATCGGCCCCGTCGCCAAGCGCGGCAGATCGGGTGGCGTGACGCTGCTCCTGATCGGTACTGGCTCGGTCACGGCAGTGTTGGTCGGGAGGGGTGACCGGGCTCCGAGCGCAGGCAGGTCGATCAGCGTGGGGATCGGGGTGGACTCGTGGTCTGGCTCTGCGCCGATGCTGGAGAGGAACGCAGCCGAGTTGAGTGGGGTCAGTTCGGACAACGTCGACAGCGGCATGAACGCCGTGGCCGGCGCAGCTTTCTCGGCCGGCTCAGCGTCGGGCTCAGCGTCGGGCTCAGCGTCGGACTCAGCGTCGGGCTCAGTGTCGGGCTCAGTGTCGGGCTCGGGCTCGGGGGTCAGCGGGGAAAGGTTGGTGATCGAGGTGAGCGGGGTGAGGCCCAATGGGGCGAACGTGGGCGCCAGTGGTGTCGCGACCGGGGTCGGCGTGGACTCCACCTCATCTTCTTCGTCGGCCACTGGCATCGGTTCGGGTTCGACCACGACCGCAGGCTCTGGGGAGGCAATGACGTCGAGTGCGACCACCGGTTCCGCATCGGCGACGGGTTCCGCGCCGAGCGTCTCGACGGGCACCGTACCGGTGGGGATCGGCGACCGCACCCAGTGGTGAAGACCGGCTGGGTGGTGACGGAGAGGGAAGATCTCCGGCATGCCGACCGGCCTGTCGGCCACGGATTCCAGCAATAACTCGGTCGCGTGTTCGATCGTCAGCTCGACGACATCGCGGTCGACGAGTCCTTGCCGTTGGAACAGGCGGGCCAGCGAGTCCACCTCGCCGAGGCGCACCGAACCCTTCTCGAGTTGCTCAGCGGTGAGTGCCCCGCAGTTCACGAGACGTGTCGCGACGGGCGCGTCCCCCTGCCGTTCTGCGTAGTACACACGGCCTTCCAACGAGTACAGGTGGATACGGGGGTCGAGGCCCACCGCCGCCTCGCCCGTGAATCGCTCCGAACCGACGAGCGCGACGAAACCCCAGATGGGGTCGTTGCCGCTGTATGAGTTGAGTTGGCTGCGGATCATGGGACCCATTCCTCCCGTGCAGAATCTCTCGGGTTGGTCTTTCGACAGATCTGGTGCTGACCTTGAGGCTATTTGGAAGGAACTCTCAAGTTGGCCACCCTGCGGTCCGATGAAGTCGGGTCAAATTCCCTACGGTATGACCGTGGGAACTTCGGGAAACCCCGAGAGAACAACGGGAGGGTGAGTCGATGCTTCGACGGCTCAGAATCGGCGGACGCCTCAACATGCTCATCGCCCTGCCGCTGTTGGCATTGGTGGCCTTCGCCACCCTGGCCTACTTCGCGGTTGATCGGGCGAGTGTACGCGGCGACTCCTACCAGTCGCTGCGCAAGGCACTCGACCTGCGCGCCGACACCAGCGCTCCTCCGGCCAACCTGCTCGAGTCGTGGGCCGAGGTGAACCGCATTGGCGTACTCGCGGCGTCGCCCGACGGGTTCTCGGATGCGGGTGTGGCGCAGATCCAGGATCATCTCGCGCTGATCCAACAGTCGCGGGTGCGCTTCGAAGCCGCGATGACGTTGTGGGCCAGCCAGCAACTCGACGAGACCACGAACCAGCAGCTGCTGAGTGTCGGTCGCCAGGCTGGCACCGAGTTCTTCCAAGAGATCGAAACCCAGTTGAAGCCGGCGATCACTGCCAAGGACCTCCCGGGGGTGCTCGCCGCCATCGGCGCGATGGAGCCGAAGTACCAGCTGCAGCAAGCGGGGGTGGAACGGGCACTGGCCTGGGCTGTGCCGGAGGTCAACGCTCGCGAGAAGAGCGCCGCAGACGACGTCACGGTGTTCCTCTTCTATGCATCTGCCGCCACGGCACTCCTATTCCTGCTCTCACTGCTTTTCTCGGTCGTAGTCCGGCGGTCGATCGTCGATCCGATTCGCGGTCTGGCAGAGCGGGCTCGGTCCGTCGCCACTGAGGAGCTTCCTTCCGCTGTGCTGGCGACGCAGGAGTCGGCATCCGTCGAGGCCGTGCCTCGGCTGCCGCGGTTCGAGGTGGACGCCCACGACGAACTCGCCGAACTCGGCGCCAGCTTCAATGCAGTGCAGGATGTGGCACTCGACCTCGCCGCCGAGCAGGTCATTGCCCGCCGCGTCGTGTCCGAGAACCTGGTCAACATTGCCCGCCGGAACCAGAACCTGCTGGGGCGAACCCTGGGTTTCATCTCGTCGCTCGAACAAGGCGAACGTGATGCGGAGGCGCTCGACAACCTGTTCCGCATCGACCACCTCACGACGCGCATGCGCCGCAACGCACAATCGCTGCTGGTCCTTGCGGGCGCAGAGCCGACCCAACTGTGGTCGCCGCCCGTTCCGGTCGGTGATGTCGTGCGTGCCGCGCTCTCCGAGGTGGAGAACTACGGCCAGGTGGACCTCGGCGATCTCGGCGCTGTCAGCGTGGTCGGCTCTGCTGCCGGCGACGTCTCGCACCTACTCGCCGAGTTGCTGGAGAATGCGACGAGCTTCTCGCCGCCGACGAGCGCGGTCACCGTTGTCGGTCGTACCGTGGCCGACGGCCATCAGTTGGCGATCTTCGACTATGGCCTTGGGATGACGCCGGATGAACTTGCTGACGCCAACCAGCGGCTCAATCAGGTGGCTGCCTTCGATCGGGAGAGCAACAAGCTGCTCGGCTTTCAAGTGGTTGCTCGGCTCGCCGCTCGCCACGAGATCAAGGTGATGCTCACCACGACGCCCGGGGGTAATGGCGTCACGGCGGTCGTGCGGCTGCCCAAGTCGCTGCTCGGGTCGGCTGACACCACATCGGCCGACAGCACGTCGCTGGCGGATTTGCCCAGTGCGGCAGAGCGCCTCAGCGAGCCACTGCCGTTGACCGGTGCGGCGCCGGCGTCGCTGGTGCTCCCCCTGGGTGAACTCGCGCCGGAAGCACTCCCCACGACCACTCTCGCCGGACTCACCAAGCGCGTGCCCGGTGCACAGCTTCCCGACCCGGTAGCAGCCACTGTCGTCGAACCCCCGGCACGTTCTGCAGATGATGTGCGCAGCACCCTCGCCAGCCTGCAGCGCGGTATCGACCGTGGCCGCCAGCAGGCCGACGAAGGCTGACGACGGAACTCGACGGGACGAGGAGGAACCGATTCACATGGCACTGTCCGAGAAGGCCGACAACGTCAACTGGCTGATGGCCAATTTCGTGCGTACTACACCCGGCGTCGAGCAGGCGGTGGCGGTGTCGTCCGATGGTCTGCTCATTGCGTTGAGCACGTCGTTGGATCGCGCCGCGGCAGACAAACTGGCAGCGATCATCACCGGGATGCGCTCGCTCGCGCACGGTGCTGCGGGTGAACTTGCCATGGGCCGCGTGAGGCAGGTGCTGGTCGAGATGGTGAACGGCTATCTGTTCGTGGCCTCGATCTCTGACGGATCGACGCTCGGTGTGGCGGCGGCGCGCGACTGCGATCTCGGGCTGGTCGGGTTCGAGATTGCGCTGCTGGTCGAGCGAGTTGGTACGCAGTTGACCCCGGCACTCGTCACGGAATTGAAGAACTCGCTGGTCGCGGTGTGAGGTGGAGGTGACGCTTGATCCGGATGCGACGGTGCCGTTGGTACGTCCGTTCATCGCTCGTGAGCGTCCGCTCGCGCCGGTCACGTCGGATCATTCGCATGGCACCGACAACGGGGTACGCGCGTATGCGATCACCGGTGGCCGCTCGCACGCATCCGGGCACCTTGAGTTCGAGACCATGCTGCGGGCCACTGGCACGGGGAGCGATGCCGTGCAGGCGCTGAAGTTCGAGCGGGCAGAAATCGTTCGCCGTTGCGAGGCCGGCGCGTTGTCGGTCGCGGAGTTGTCCGCGGCACTGCGCATCCCTATCGGTGTCGTCCGTGTCGTCGCCGCCGATCTGTTGGGCGAAGGACTGTTGGAAGCATTTCAAGCGAGCGAGCACGTTGCTGACGACGTGCTCCTGATCACAAGGTTGATCGCCGGTGTCCGTGCGCTCTGAGCCCCGCAACCACTCGGAGAGCGGCCCGATCCCGGTCAAGATCGTCGTCGCCGGCGGGTTCGGTGTCGGCAAGACGACATTCGTGGCTGCGATCTCCGACATCTCGCCGCTCACCACCGAGGCGGCGATGACGTCGTACGGCGAAGGTGTCGACAACCGTGGCGAGGTCGGCACGAAGACCACTACCACCGTGGCGATGGACTTTGGGCGGGTCGCCGTGGACGACACGATCGTGCTGTACCTGTTCGGCACGCCCGGCCAGGAGCGGTTCGGTTTCATGTGGAACGACCTGGTCCGCGGCGCTCTGGGAGCTGTGGTGTTGGTTGATAGTCGGCGCATTGAGGACTCGTTCCCGGCGCTCGACTACTTCGAAAGTCGCGGTGTGCCCTTTGTGGTCGCGATCAACCGCTTCGGTGGTCAGACGGCCCACACCCTCGACGAGGTTCGTGAGGCGTTGTCGGTCGGCGATCACGTCCCGGTGGTCAGCACCGATGCTCGTGGTCGTGCCGCCGTCAGGGACACGGTGCTCAGCTTGCTCGACGTCGTGTTGCTGCGAGCGGTGGCCCGCTCCGGCCCCCGGCTGCCCGACTGACCTCCGCTCACCGGGCCGTCACCAGAGCTGGAGTTGCTCCCAGGTGATGGCGACATCGCTGACCGTCTGCCAGCTGAGTCGGCCTCTGCTCCCCGGCCGGCGGACCTCGACGCGCTCGGGTTTGAGGCTGCGCGCGTTGCCGTTCGCATCGAACACGGTGATGCTGCCGTCGATGGCCACACCGGACATCTTTCCCGCGAACCAACGTCCGGTCTCACCCTTACGGAATCGAACCGGCTCGCCGGAGCGCAAGCCCAGCTTTCGCAGCGTGGCCGCGTCGATCATGCGCCACCCAGCATGCGCGCCTGAAGTTTGCGCATACCGCCCAGCCAGCGGTCGTAATCGGCTGTCTTGTTCCGCATGAACGTGAGCACCTCGTCGTGGGGAAGTATCAGGAACGTCTCGGAGCGGATGATGGCGACGGCGACCTCGGCGACCTCGGCGGGTTCGAGCACCCGACCCGCTGCCCGGACGACGCTACTGCTGATACCGGCTGCGGGGTCGTCGCCAGCGCGCAGCAACGCGGTGTTGACACCCTGCGGGCACAGGCAGCTGACCTTCACACCGGAACCGCCGTAGGTGATGCTGAGCCACTCGGCGAACGCCACCGCCGCGTGCTTGGTCATGCTGTACGGAGCGGACCCGATCTGGCTGAGCAGCCCGGCGGCGGACGCCGTGGAGCAGAAGTAGCCCTCACCTCGTGCGAGCCAACCCGGCAACAGGTACTTCGCCGCCCAACGGTGGGCGTGGACGTTCACGTCGAAGGCCAACTGCCATTCCAGTTCGGACGTGCGCAGTGGGTCGCTGCCCACGCCGACGCCGGCGTTGGCGAAGAACAGGTCGATAACGCCGAAACGTCCCTCCGCGGTTTCGACGAGGGTCTTGTTGCCGTGTTCAGTGCTGACATCCGCACGAACCGCGATCGCGCTGTCGGGTCGCCGCTCGTTCAAGCGGGCAGCGACGACGGCAGCACCCTCGGCCTGCACGTCGGCCACCACCACCCGGGCGCCCTCTGCATGAAAGCGCTCGGCCAGTGCCTCACCGATTCCGGCAGCGGCACCGGTGACGACGACGTGTTTCCCGTTCAGGTCCATGTCGGGATCGTAGGCGCTGCCGGTACCATGCGCAGTGGAAGCACACCGCGCGCGATACCTTCGCGAGCAACGTCGATGTACGAAGGAGAGCAGGATGACCGAGACCAACGAAGCCGTCATTGCCGAAGCCCTGAGCGTGATCGACAAGGCACTCGGTCAGATGATGAGTCGCGAGTTGGTGTCGTCCGGTGAGATCACTGACGTGCTGCTCGACGTGCGCTCCCTGCTCACGATGCCCGCCCATCAGATCAAGGTCGAGGCCGTCGCTCACTGAGCTCGGCCGCCGTTGTCGTCAGACAGCGGCCAGCGCCGTGAAGGCGCGCACCAGACAGTTGCGGAGCAACTCAGGTTCGCTGATCGCGGCCAGGTCGATGTTCACACCCATATCGAGGCTGTGGTCGTAGCTCAGCAGCGTGAGGTTGAACGCCACGCCCCCTAGTGGGCCGACCGGGTAGTTCTCCAGCATGCGGGCGCCACCCATGAACAACGGGATCGGGGCACCGCGTACGTTGCTCGTGGCGAAGTCGACCGTCTGTGCCTGTTGTCTGGCGATACGGGTGATGATGCTGGTCGGCAATGTGGAGGCGACTGCTGCCAGCGTCTCCATCGAACCGTTGCTCGTGGCCGATCGCGCCGCTCCGGTAGCGGTCTGGATCGCGGCGAAGCGTTCATCGATCGCCATCTCCCCGGTGGGTACCAGCAGGCGTGCGAGGTTGAACGCGTTGGCGCCGGATTCTTGCGTACGGGTACTGATCACCATGCTGGCGCGTAGTTCGTCGACCGGCGCCCCGAGCGCACGGTGGTAACTGCCGGCGGCTTCGGCGGCAGCGGTGAGGAACGCGGTGTTCAGCGTGCCGCCCAGTCGTTTGGCGGCGTCCCGGGTGGAATCGAACGGGGCGCGCAGCACTTCGATATGGCGCTGCAGTGAGCGTTGCGTCCACAGCGGGGAGCGGGCGCCCTCGGTGTCGGTCAACTGTTGGAGTACCCCGCGAACGGTGTCGGCGGCGGCCGACCCTGCCTCGTGAATCCCGGTGGGGTCGGCGAGGAGGTCTTTGACCTGGCGCAGCAGGCCGAGTGGCATGCGCATACCGCCCGACAGCAGTTCGCGCCAGAGGTCGGGTTCCGGAGCATTCTGTGCCTCGTGGGCGAAGTCAGCTGGGTCGATCGGTGGCGGGGTGGGCGGATCGGGCTCGAGGTCGAGGTACTGCATCGCGAAGAGCACAGCGCCCTCGCCATCGACGATGGTGTGGTGCAGTTTTTGGATGACGGCGCTCTTGCCGCCGCGCAGTCCGTCGACGACGATGATCTGCCACAGCGGGCGAGTGCGGTCGTAGGGATCGCAGGCGATCAGACAGGCCAGGTCGAGTAACTGGCGCATGGTGCCCGGTTTGGGTAGCGCGATGTGGCGCACGTGGTAGCGCAGATCGAAGTTGGGATCGTCGACCCACATCGGCGCCGTCAGGTTGGCCGCTGCCGGCTGGACCCGCTGACGCAGTCGGCGCATCCGGTAGGTGGCTTGGTCGAAGCGGGCCATGAGACGCTCAAAGTTGGGTGCCCGGTCGAGGATGGTGACGTTGGCGAACGTGCTACTGAGATGTGGGTCTTTCTCGAGACGCCACATCAGCCCCTCGGCATCGCTCATCTTGGGATCGAAGCGCGGCAGGTCGGCCATGTGCGGAGGTTACCGGCCGGTACGACCCTCAGCGAGTGCGCAGGATCAGCAGCGCCACCTGAGCGAGTCCGAGCCCGAGGATTGCGCCGCCGATGATGTCGCTGGCGTGGTGGATGCGGACGAACGCTCGGCTGATCGCGACCACACACGCGAGCGCGAACCACGCCGGCAGCGTGGGCCACCCACTCCAGGCGGTGAGCAGGCTGGCGGCGAAAAAGGCGGCGGACGCATGGCCGCTGGGGAAGCTGCTGGTGGAGGGTTTGCGCACCGGGAACCGCGGATCGCCAGCCTCGGTGGGCCGAGTGCGGCGGAACAAACGCTTGACCCCTTGGTTGACGATCAGGCTCTCAGCGCCGATGAGCGCAGAGAACAAGAACGCCTGGTTCGCGTGGTGGTCGCTGGTGAGGCCGCGGATACCGCCGACCAAGTGCCAGATGAGGCTGAAGTCGCCGAGGGCGCTGGCGCCGAGGAAGACGGCGTCGAGTGCTCTGCTGCGCCCACGCAGGTATTCGAGTGCGGTGTCTGCGCGATCGTCGAACCGGTGAATGCCATCCGACAACTGACTGCTCATGCGCCCGCCGGGGAAACGAGTCGCAGCGGAGCCTCCGCGGCGGCGCGCGACGGGTCGCCGCCGAACGCGGGACACCACTCCTTGAACGAACAGAAGCCGCACAGCGCGCCCTCCTTCGGGCGGAAGTCTTCGGTGGTGCAGGCCTGCTCGACCGCTTTCATCACTGCCTTGGCCCGTCCGGTGATGGCCCTCACCGACATGGCGGATGGTGCGGCGGTGATGACATCGCCCGAACGCAAGTACATCAGCCGCACCGTGGCGGGTCGGCGGCCCAGCACCGCTTCGCACAGGAATGAGTAGAAGTGCACGCCCGACATGCTGTTCTGCTGGTACCTCGGGCTGGGGGCCCGCCCGGTCTTGTAGTCGGTGACGACGAAGTTGCCCTCGGCATCGAGCTCCAGCCGATCGATGATGCCGCGCAGCGAGAACGTGTCGATCGGTGCTTCGAGCCGGATCTCGAGCCCGATCTCGCGGACCGTCGTGGGATCCTCCATCGCGAAGTACCCCTGCACGAGCGACCACGAGTCGGCGAAGAACTCAGCCGACTTCACCTCATCGAGCCCCAGCAGGGTGAAGTCGGGGTCGACCCGGTATTCGCCGATCGCCTGATCCAGCGCGACTCGCGCTGCATCCGTGGTGCGTTCGGCGGCTGGCTTGATGAACAACAGCTCGAGCGCTCGGTGTACCAACGAGCCTTTGGTGGTGTGCACGCTGGGAGGCTCGGGCAACTTCTCGATACTTGCGAAGCGGAAGGCCAGCGGGCACGACACGAATGCTTCGACTCTGCTGGGGGAGAGGCTCGTGGGTACCGGGTACATGCCGCCATCGTAGGGAAGGGGTGCGCGTCAGTGTCGCCTCGTGGTGCCGACACCGATCAGGCGAACGCCTCGATCAACAGCGCGGCGATCTCATTGGGGTGGGTCATCGGTCCGAAATGGTCGAGATCATCGCGCTGCACGTACGTCGCGTTCGGTAGCCGCTCGGCGATCTCCGCGGCAATCGCCGACGGCTGCATCGGTTCGATCCGTCCGGTGATCACCAGCACCTCGGTGGTGATCGACGACAGGTGGTCCCACGTGGTGTGGGCGGGACCACCCGCGAACGTCAGCGCCTCGGTCTCGGTGGTGCACTTCAGGTGCACCTGACCGTCGTCGTCCTCGCGAAAGCCGTATCGCACGTACGCGTCGAGGGCCGCTGGGGTGAACGCACTGAGCGGCCGTTTCGCCGCGAAGTTCTCCAGCGCCGCCGCGTACGACACAAAGGTGGAACGCCGCCGCCGGGCCCCCTGGGCCAGTGGGGTGTTGGCGTAGTCGAAGTCGTCAGCAACGGGCGGGAACACGATCGGCTCGAAGGCCGCGATGCGGCGAAACAGTTCGGGTCGGCGGTGGGCGGCGATCAACAGACAGGCGGCGCCCATCGAGTGGCCGAACGCATCGATCGGGCTGCCATAGCGCTCGGCGGTCCATTCCGCCATCGCCACGGTGTCGTCGCCGAACTGCTGCCAGTCGAGGGGCCCTGGCGGACGTGTGGTGTCGCCGTGTCCGCGGTAATCGAAGGCAATGCAATGCCGCGTGGGGAGTGCTTCAGCGAGGGGTTCGTAGCAGCGACCATGGAACCCGGTGGCGTGCGCCACCAAGAGTGCCGAGCCGGCACCGCCGAGGTCGTGCACCGCAATTTCCACGCCGTCGGTCGACGGCACGATCATCGGAGGGCCATCTCGTTCAGTCGTCGTCGTTCTTGCGTCGGCGTCGGCGCCACCAGATGGTGAACGCCCGGTCGAGCAGGACACCCAGGACGATGGCCATCAGCACGGCCCATCTGACCGTCGTCGTCTTCTCGTAGAAAAGGAAGTCGATGGAGACGGCTTGGTCGTTGCGCACGAACAACAGAGCGCAGGCGATGATCACGATGACGCCGGCGATCAGCGCGATGTTCGGCTTGGAGTCGACATCAGGCTGCGGTCCGCGGTTGTATCCAGTTTCCTTGGGGTCGGTCATGTGGCGAATGCTATTCGTTCACTTGAAGAACGGCAGGAACATCGCCGTCTCTTCGCCCAGGTTGCTGGGCACCCCGTAACCGGTCTGATCGGTGACCGTGCTCCAGTTGTCGCGCACATCCTCCATGGTGAGGTCCTTCTTGAAGTACCCCTGGGCTTCCGCGAGGAACACTTCGGCCACACGGCCGCCGCCGACACTGAACAGCTTGCCGCTGACCGGGCAGTCGTCGTGGGCAAGGAACGCCACCAGCGGTGACACCAGTTCCGGCTTCAACACATCGCCCAACGAGCCCAGGATCGTCTCGGTCATGCGGGTCATCGCCAACGGAGCGATCGCGTTGGCCTTGATGTTGAACTTGGCACCCTCGACGGCGAGCACGCGGGTGAAGCCGACCAAGCCCATCTTCGCCGCGCCGTAGTTGGTCTGGCCGAAGTTGCCGAACACACCCGCTGCGCTGGACGTGCTGACGATGCGGCCGTAACCCTGTTCGCGCATGATGCGCCATGCCGGCTGGGTGACGTGGAAGGCGCCTTTGAGGTGCACATCGAGTACCGCGTTCAGCTGATCGGGTTCGAGATTGTGGAACGCCTTGTCGCGCAGGATGCCGGCGTTGTTGATGACGACGTCGACCTTGCCGTAGGCGTCGACAGCGGTCTGCACGATCGCGGCACCACCTTCAGGGGTGGCGACGGTGTTGGTGTCGGCCACGGCGTCGCCTCCCAGGGACTTGATCTCGTCGACCACGCGGTCGGCCGCACCCTTGTCGCTACCGCTGCCGTCGACCGCTCCGCCGAGATCGTTGATGACCACGAGCGCGCCCCGGCTGGCCATCAGCAGCGCGTGTTGCCGACCCAAGCCACCGCCTGCGCCAGTGATGATGACTACCTTGCCGTCGTACCCGAGTTGATCTGCGCTCATGGCGCGAACGCTACCGGGACGACCGGCGTCAGGAAATTCCGAGCTGGCGCAGCGCTTCGTCGCGCAGGTTCTTGTAGTTCAGCTTGCCGTTGGCGGCGCGACCGATGGTGGCGATCTGCAGCACCCGTTTCGGCGACTTGTAGGCCGCATGGTGCTCACGCACATAGGCGATGAGTGCCTTCTCGTCGAGGGTGTGCCCCTCGTGGAGTTGCACGAGGGCGGTGATCGCCTCGCCGAACCGTTCGTCGGGCACGCCCACGACGGCGGCGTCATCGACCGAGGGGTGCAGCTTCAGCGCCTCCTCGACCTCCTCCGGGTAGACCTTCTCGCCGCCGGTGTTGATGCACTGGCTGCCGCGTCCGTAGAGCTTCAACGTGCCATCGGCCTCCACTTCGGCCCAGTCGCCAGGAATGCTCCAGCGCACACCGTCGTGGACGATGAACGTGTCGGCGCTCTTCACGGGATCCTTGTAGTACCCGATCGGTGTGCGGCCGCGCAGCGCCACCCGCCCACGCTCGCCGCTACCCGCCTGCACTTCGCGGCCATCCTCGGTGAGAACGCGGGTGTTGGGGCCGAGGGCGAACTTGGCGGTGCTGCTGCCGCCACCGGCCTTGGTGGTGTTCGCCGCCATGCCGATCGCCTCGCTGCTGCCCAGGGTGTCGACCATGATCAACCGCTGGTTGTGCCGCAGCAGTCCGGCCTTCGTCTCTGCGGCCCAGATGACCCCGCTGGAGATCATGACGCGCATCGAGGAGAAGTCCCAGCGGTCGGGTTCGGCGTCGAGTGCCCGCAGGATCGGCTTGGCCATCGCGTCGCCGACGATCGACATCGTCGTCGCTTTGTAGTGCTGGATGGTGTCGAGTAGCTCCGCCGGATCGAAGTGACGGCCCTGCATGGTGACAATTGAGCCGCCGTTCATCAGCACGCTCATCGCGTTGAACGCCCCCGTACCGTGCATCAACGGAGCCCCGGGCAGCACTCGCGGTCCGGGTCCGCTGATGCGACCGTCGAACACTTCCCAACCCGGTTCGGCGGGCAGTTTGGCCTTGGAGGAGTTGTCGAGGCTGCCGACCACGTCGTCCTGGCGCCACATCACGCCCTTGGGGAAGCCCGTCGTGCCGCCCGTGTAGATCAGATAGAGATCGTCGCCGCTGCGTCCCCATGGCGGGATCGTGCGCCCGGTCGCGCTGGTTGCCGCGACCTCGTAATCGATCGCCCAGTCGGGGCACGGACCGCTGCCGTCGTCGACCCAGATCCAGGTGTGCACTCGTGGGGCACGGGAGCGCATTGCGTCGCACCGTTCGGTGAACGTGCCGTGGAACACGACGGCCACCGTGTCGGAGTTCTCCCACAGGTACTCGAGCTCGTCGTCGGTGTAGCGGTAGTTGGTGTTTACCGGCGCGAGGCCCGCCTTGTACATGGCGAACATGCTCTCCATGAACTCCGGGCAGTTGTACAGGTAGTGCGCGACCTTGTCCTGATGCTGCGCACCGCCGGCGAGCAACGCCGCGGCGATGCCGTCGGCACGTCGGTCGAACTGTTGCCAGGTGAACACCCGGTCGCCCTGTAACTGCACCACCTCATCCGGCGCGCGGTCGGCGATGCGTTCCCAGATCTCAGCGAAGTTCCATCCAGCAGTCACGGGGTCCGACCGTAGTTGGTCACGCACGGAACCCCCACCTTTCCCATCTGTGTCGCGCCCGGGTCGTCCGTCCTCGGAGGTCAGACCCGCGACACAGACGTTCGGCCGGCGCGGTCGGAGTTGGCTCGGTCCCCTGTGTGTCGCGGCCGTGCTGTCCGTCCTTGGTGGTCAGACCCGCGACACAGAGGATGAAAGGGGGGAGGGTTAGGGTCGGGGGGATGGACTTCCAGTTGCCTGCGGAGGACGATCCGCGCCGTCTCGCGGTGCGCACATGGCTACACGAGCACCCGGCGCCGACGGGCCGTCAGCTCGCCGAGGCCGGATATGTGGCTCCGCACTGGCCGGCCCCATGGGGTGTGGGTGCCGACCCGGTGCACCAGTTGATCATCGACGACGAACTGCGGCGGGCCAAGGTGCGCCGCCCAACGAACCCGATCGGGATCGGCTGGGCCGGCCCCACCATCGCCTACGCGGGCACCGAGGATCAGAAGGCGCGTTACCTGTTCCCGCTGCTGAGCGGTGAGGAGTTCTGGTGCCAACTGTTCAGCGAACCCGAGGCGGGCAGCGACCTGGCGGCGCTTGGCACCCGCGCTGAACGTGACGGCGACGAATGGATCATCAACGGTCAGAAGATCTGGACCAGCGGAGCGCAGTTCGCCAAGTTCGGCATCCTCATCGCCCGCACCGACCCGACTGCGCCGAAGCAGAGAGGTATCTCCTACTTCATCTGCCCGATGGATCTGCCCGGGATCGAGATTCGACCGATCACCGAGATGACCGGCGGACAGACGTTCAACGAGGTGTTCTTCACCGATGTTCGCTTGCCCGCGGCGAACCTCGTCGGCGAGGTCAACGACGGCTGGCGATTGGCCAAGGTGACGCTCGGCAACGAGCGTGTGTCGCTGAGCACCGGCGGTGTGCTGTGGGGGATGGGACCGACTGGCCTCGATCTGGTGGATCTCATCCGCTCGACAGGTCCGGTGACCGACCCGCACCTCCGTCAACGCATCGCTGCGGTGTACACCGAGCACGTGATCCTCGACCTCATCCGTCTGCGCACCCTGTCGGCGCGTGTGCAGGGACGCCAGCCCGGTCCGGAAGCCAGCGTCCGCAAGTTGCTGGCCGACGAGCACGGTCAGCATGTCATGGCACTTGCTCGTGACTCCGTGGGTGCCTTGGCCATGTTGCGGCGCGTCGATGGCGACAGCGCTGCCTCGGGCTCATTCAGTGGGCTCGGTCAAGGGCCGATACCCGGCGGCCTGCTCGACGCAGGGTGGTACGACGGGTTCATGTTCGCCCCGGCGCTCACCATCGGCGGTGGCACCTGGGCCGTCCAGCGCAACATCATCGGCGAGCGCGTGCTGGGTCTGCCCGCCGAACCGGATGCGGCTGCGGGTCGTCCGTGGGCGGAGACCCGCGGTCACATCAGCGGTTGAGTTCGTCGCGCAGGCGGCCACCCATTCGGGACATCCAGACAGCGATGGCGATGATCACCGTGCCGCAGGCGATGATCAGCACAGGGACCCGGCCTTCCCCGGGGAAGAAGTGTGTGATCGACCACGGGACGTTGACCAGCAACCCGGCCGAGCCGAACAGCGACATCAGCACCCGACCGGGGGCGGCGCCCAGGGCCAGCAGGCAGACAGCCGTTGCCAGGCCGGCGAGCGTGGCGACGGCCACCGACTCGAAGCCCATCACGGCCGTACCGGCGACGACACCGACACCCCCAAGTACCTCGAGGACCAGGGGAGCGCGAGCCACCCGGCGGTTGCCGATGGAGACCAGACCGACGCCTGCGAGCCATACAGCGGATCCGGTGAGGATGCCTGCCTGCTGCGAGAAGTACCCGACCGCGGATGGGACGGCTTGGAGCGCACCTGCGCAACCCACCACGGTGAGGGCGACGCGCACACCGCGGTCGCACACGTCACCCGGCCAGGCCGCGGAGATCAGGATCGCGCCGACGGCGGCGAGCATCAGCGCCATACCCCATCCGTGCCATTCGGAACTCGACATCGCCGAACCGACCACCATCGTTGCCGCCCCGACCAGGGCGGTGAGTTCCGGTGCGGGTGTGAGCGAACGCCACCCGGTGACTGCGAGTGCGACGCCGAAGGCCACCAATGTCAGCCCGGTCAGCCCCACGCCTGTGAACTGCGCGACGAACGTACCCACCAGGGTGGAGGCGCCGACGAGGGTGAGCGTCTGCTGCACCGGCCGATCACGCCACCACCAGAACGCGGCGTTCTGCACGGTGACCATCGTTGCGACGACGAGGGCCACCTTGTCCGCCGGGTGGAACCCGAGCGCCTCGGCGCCGAGCACGCCGGCGAACACGGCACCGACCGTGGACGACAGCAGCCAGAGGAACCAGCGCAACCTAGTGAGCGCCGGCTCGCCCTCATGCACCATCAGGCCAGCGAGTGCCAGTGCGGTGGCGCTGCCACCGCTGATGGCCAGCCGACCGGGTGTGGACATATCGGGCCAGTAGCGGGCCATCAACAACACGATGCCGGCGAGACCGAGGACGCCACCGAGGTACCCGAGTGCCTCGGCGATGAAGGGGACGCGGCGCTGGGCGGGAGCGGGCTCCAACGCTGTGGTGTTCACGGCGCGGGCGAGTTCGATCGCGTTGTGTTCGTAGGCCTCGATCCGTTCGGCCTGTTCGTCCGTGATGAGTCCCGCAGCGCACCAATCCGCGAGTGCGGCGTCGAGCGGGGTGTCCTCAGCGGATGGAGCCGCCGTCCGCGGCTGGTGCGCGGCGGCGGAGTGTGCGCCCGTGGGGCGTGATGGATGATGGCTGGTCTGTCGCATCCTCGGAGCGAGGCCCATCGGCCCCATCGGCGAGGCGGGATGGCGGCTGTGGTGCCCTGCGGCGTAGACGCCAGCGAGCACGAGTGCGACCACGACGAGCGGGGCGAGTCCGATCATGGCGGCCTCCTCTCAGGAAGGTTGCTCTGCACCTTGAGTGTGCGCCCCGTGCGGCGCGGCCACAAGCAACAATGCGCACGGAACTCAGAACATCACAGGGGGGCTGTCAGCTCCAGGTGCGCGTCGGGTGCCGGGCCGCGCGTGACGAGGACCGCTCCGCTGATGACGCAGATGCCGCCGAGCACTTCGGCGAACGACGGCGTGTCGCCCAACACGAGCCATGCCACCAACACGCTCGACGGGGTGACGACGGTGCCGAGGGCCGAGGCCGTCGTTCCGGACATGACGGTCATCACCCGTGCCATCACGTAGTAGATGAAGGCTGAACTGGCGGAGCCGAGCCAGATGATGGCCAGCCAACCCTTCAACGACAGGCTCCCGAACTCGCCGAGGTGCGGCGCCTCGAGGGCGAGGATGACGAGCACGCCCAGCAGGGTGCCTGGCGTGTTCAGCCACCACCCGTCATACGACTTGGTGATGCTGCGGGTGGCGACCGTCACCGCCGCCCAGGTCAAGGTGGCAAGGGCGATCGCGCCCGCACCCAAGGCCGACGTCGACCCGTGGCCCCCTCCGGCGACGCCGATGGCCACGCATCCTGCGATCGACGCAGTCAGACCGGCGAGGTGCAATCCGGTCAGTCGGTGGCGCAGGAACAGCACCTCGCCGGCTGCGACCATCGCCGGCATCGTCGCCATCACCACGGCCGCCACCGCCACCGTCACTCGTTGCTGTCCCCAGCTGAAGAACAGGTGGAAGACCGCCGAACCACCAAAACCGCACAGCACGACGCGTAGGCGGTCTCCCTTGCGGATGGGCGTGCGCCGAGCGGGGCGGGCGGCGATGACGGCCACGTAGACGAGCGCCGCCGTGACGACTCGGCCCGTGGCCAGCCCGAGCGGGCTGAGTTCACGCAGGGCAATCTTCACCAGCGTGAAGGAGAACGACCCGATCGCGATCGAGGCCGCGAACAGGATGAACGCCTGCCGCCGATCGTGGGTGCTGGGGGTTGCCATGGGACGAGCCGACGGTAGCGCCTGGGGCGGTCGGTAGGGTTATCCGGTGACTCTCGACCGTAAGCTCGCCGCGCTGGAGACCGAACTCCGTCGCCTGGGCCGGGTCGTGGTGGCGTTCAGCGGTGGCGCCGATTCGGCGTTCCTCGCAGCCGTCGCGCACCGCACGCTGGGGTCGCAGCACGCGCATGCGGTGACGGCCGTGTCGCCGTCGTTGGCTGGCGACGAAGAGACCGAGTGCCGTTCGCTGGCGCAGGAGTGGGGTCTGCGCTGGACACCCGTCACGACACACGAGATGGAGCGGGCGGCGTATCGCCTGAACGACACGGATCGCTGCTTCCACTGCAAGGCCGAACTGATGGATGTGGTGGGCCCACTCGCTGCTGCCGAGGGAGCGACGGTGCTGCTCGGTGTGAACGTGGACGATCTCGGCGAGCATCGCCCAGGGCAGAAGGCTGCAGTGGAGGCTGGTGCAGAATTCCCGCTGGTCGTCGCGGAGTTCACCAAGGCTGATGTCCGCGAGGCGTCGCAGCTGTTGGGCCTGCGCACGTGGGACAAGCCGGCGATGGCCTGCCTGGCCAGTCGCGTTCCCTATGGCACCGAGGTGTCGGTCAGTCTGCTCGGTCAGGTCGAGCGTGCCGAGGCTGCGTTACGACGCCTGGGCTTCCGCCAGATCCGTGTGCGTCACTATGGCGAGACAGCACGTATCGAGGTCGGGCTCGATGAACTGCCACTCGTGCTCGCACAGCGTGACGAGGTCGTGCGTGTGGTCCGCGGTCAGGGGTATCGCTATGCGACGCTCGACCTCGAGGGGTTCCGGTCGGGGAATCTCAACGGCTGACGGCCTAATGTGGTCGGTCATGAAGCTCTCAATGATGATCAACTACGGCGATGGGTTCAAGGAATCGGCCCAGCGAGTCGTGGAACTGGAGAAGGCCGGCCTCGACCAGGTGTGGGTGGCGGAGGCGTACAGCTTCGACTCCATCAGCCAGGTCGGTTATCTCTCAGCGATCACCGATCGCATCGAGATCGGCACCGGCATCGTCAACGTGTATTCGCGAACTGCTGCATTGATGGCGATGACTGCCGCTGGCTGCGATTACGTCAGTGGCGGTCGGTTCATCCTCGGCCTCGGTGCCAGCGGCCCGCAGGTGGTCGAGGGCTTCCACGGCGTGCCGTACGAGAAGCCGATGATGCGTACCAAGGAGTACATCGAGGCCTGCCGCATGATCTGGAAGCGCGAGGTGTTCAACTACCAAGGTCAGACTGTGAAGGCGCCGCTGCCCGCAGGTGAGGGCACCGGAATGGGCAAGCCGCTGAAGTTGATCAACCACCCGCTGCGCAGCGATATCCCGATCTGGTGGGCCAGCCTGAAGGACAAGAGCGTCGAAGCCACGGCGGAACTGGCCGACGGCTGGCTGCCGATCCTGTTCATCCCCGAGAAGTACCACACCGTGTGGGGCCCGCAGCTCAAGGCTGGTCTGGCCAAACGCTCACCCGACCGCAAGCGCCTCGACATCTCCGCCGGTGGCATGTTGGCGATCGACGAGAAGTTGGTCGGTGACGAGCAGAAGAAGGTGCTCGATCTGGGCCGCCCGCACATGGCGTTGTACGTCGGTGGCATGGGTGCGCGCGGCAAGAACTTCTACAACGACATCGCTCGCGCCTACGGCTACGAGAAGGAGGCCGACGAGGTGCAGGATCTGTACCTTGATGGCAAGAAGGACGAAGCTGCCGCTGCCTTGCCTGCTGAGTGGCTGGAGTTGGCCAACTTGGTCGGCCCACGTAGCTACATCAAGGAGCGCATCGCGGCCTACAAGGAAGCCGGAGTCACCGTGTTGTCGGTGAACCCCGTCGGCCCCGACCCAGTCGGTCAGATCGAACTCCTGCGCACCCTCGTCGACGACTGAACGGCTCGACGATGTCGCCCACCACCACCGCCCCGCTCAACGTTCTGATCACCGGCTGCAGCAGCGGCTTCGGTGAACTCGCCGCGCTCACCTTCGCCGATCGTGGGCACCAGGTGTTCGCCACCATGCGCACACCTGGGAAGTCGGTGGCGCTGAACGGTCGCCCCGACATCACACAACTCGCACTCGATGTGTGCGACGCAGCCAGCGTGGACGCGGCGGTCTCCGAGGCCATCCGCCGCGCTGGGCGTATCGACGTCGTGGTCAACAACGCCGGTATCGAAGTGTTCGGGGCGGTGCACCTCGTCAGCGACGACGAGGTCCTGCGCCAGATGGATACCAACGTGCTCGGTGTCATTCGCATGGCCCGAGCCGTGGTGCCGCACTTGGTGGCGAATGGTGGCGGCGCGATCGTCACCGTCGGCTCGATCGCCGGGCTGGTGGGTACGCCGTACGGCGGTATCTATGCGGCGAGCAAACACGCAGTGGAGGCGCTGACCGAGGCCATGCACTTCGAGTTATCGCATCTCGGGGTGCGTGTGAGCGTCGTCGAGCCGGGGCAGTTCGCCACGGCATTGGGCGACAACGGACTGCACGCCGCAGCGATGATCGAAGGAAGCCCGGAGGCGGTGCGCCGTGATCGGTTCCGCACCGCTCAGCGCACGCTCGTCAATGGTCAACCGGCTCATCCGCAGGCCGTCGCCGATGCGATCTACTGCGCGGCCACAGAGCGACCGGGCAAGCTGCGGTATCTCGTGGGCGCCGACGCTGAACTGATCGCGGCGACGAAGGCCGCGATGTCATTCGAGGACTTCGACGTCACGATGCGCGCCGCGCTCGACTTCCACGACTGACACCGTGGCCACCTTGCTCATCGACGGCAGGCTCGTGAAGCGCTACGGTGGGCACACTCGGCGTTGGGGAAGGTGAGAGACAGCGTGACGCTGCTCGATGTTCAGAACGTGACCGTGAACTTCGGTGGGATCGTGGCCCTTGATGGGCTGTCGTTCGCCATCGAAGAGGGACACATCTGCGGGCTCATCGGGCCCAACGGTGCGGGGAAGACGACGATGTTCAACGTCGTCAGCCGGATCTATCAGCCCACGGCGGGTTCAGTGTTGTACGGCGGCACGGAACTGCTGCACGTTCCTGCGCATGGGATTGCCCGGCTGGGTATCGCTCGCACGTTTCAGAACCTGGCCCTGTTCCCGACGATGTCGTTGTTGGAGAACGTGATGGTGGGCGCCCACAGTCAGGGTCGTATCGGCTTCCTGCGGGCGATCACTCGCATTGGCGTCGCCGCCGACAACCGGCGCACCCGCGACTTCGCAGGTGATCTGCTGCAGCAGTTGGGTCTCGGCCATCTGGCGTTCCGCCCCGCCGCTGGTCTGCCGTTCGGCACGCTGAAGCGGCTGGAAATCGCTCGTGCTCTGGCTTCCCGGCCGAAGTTCCTGTTGATGGACGAACCTGCTGCCGGTCTGCCGCACGGTGAGGTGGATGAACTCGGCCACACGATCCAGTCGATCCGCGACCAGTTCGAGTTGACGGTCCTGCTGGTGGAGCATCACATGTCGATGGTGATGGCGATCAGCGACCGCGTCGTGGCGATGGAGTTCGGTCGCAAGATTGCCGATGGCACCCCCGCCGAGGTGCAGATCGACCCAGCGGTGATCGAGGCGTATCTGGGGAGTGCGACGTGACGTTGTTCAGCGCTCGAGGCCTCACCGCCGGCTACGGGCCGTTGAAGGTGTTGGAAGGGATCGACCTCGAGGTCAACGAGGGCGAGATCGTGGTCATGCTCGGCGCCAACGGTGCGGGGAAGACCACCACCATGCGCGCGATCAGCGGCGTCATCGCCCGACACGGCGAGATCACCTTCGACGGACACAACATCCAGAAGGTCGGGCCGGATGCCATCGTGCGCGCGGGCATTGCGCAGGTGCCCCAAGGTCGGGGGACGTTCCCCGAACTGTCGGTTGAGGACAACCTGCGTGCTGGTGCCTATGTGCGCCGCGACGGTTCGGGCGCGGTGCAGGCCGATATCGACAAGTGGTTCGAACTGTTCCCCCGCCTCGCCGAACGCCGCTCACAACGTGCCGGCAGCCTCAGCGGCGGCGAGCAACAGATGCTCGCCATCGCCCGCGCGCTGATGAGCCGCCCGCGACTGCTGCTGTGCGATGAGCCCAGCATGGGGCTGGCGCCGATGATCACGCAGGAGCTGTTCCAGATGATCGAACGTCTGAACCGCGACGAGGGATTGTCGGTGCTCTTGGTGGAGCAGAACGCCAACCTGGCGATGCACATGGCCAGCCGGGTGTACCTGCTGGAGACGGGACGGATCGTCGCCAGCGGCACCGCCGCCGAAATCGGCGCGGACGACACGATTCGCAAGGCGTACCTGGGGTTCTGATGGCACTGTTCCTGCAACGACTCGTCGACGGCCTCAGCGAAGGCAGCATCTATGCGCTGCTCGCGCTGGGACTGGTGATCATCTATCGCGGCACCGGCCACCTCAACTTCGCACAGGGCGAGATGGCACTGTTCAGCACCTATGCCGTGTACCAGTTCGGCGAGTGGGGTGTGCCGATCGGACTGGCAGTGCTGATGGGCATGGTGGTGGGCTTCGTGCTCGGCGCCGGCACCGAGGTGGTGCTGGTGCGCCCGATCAGCAGGAAATCACCCTTCGCGGTGTTCATCGTCACCATCGGTCTGTTCCAGTTCCTGAACTGGCTCGACGGCGCTCTCTGGGGCGGCCAGCAACTGCCTAGCTCGGCGATGGGCAGCACACAGGGCAAGTTCCCCAGCCTGTTCCCGAACAACCCCACCGATTACTTCAACGTGTTCGGCGCCGCCATCAAGTGGCAGTCGTTCTGGATGCTGGTGCTGGTGTTGGTCATCGGCGGCGGCTTGTACCTCATGTTCAACTACACCAAGCTCGGGCTGGCGATGCGCGCTGTCGCCTCCAACTCGGAGAGTTCGAAGTTGGTGGGCATCCGCACCGGCACGGTGCTGATGGTCAGCTGGGGCATCGCCGCCGCAGTGGGTGCACTGGGCGGGGTGGTGTACGCCGGTCTCACCACCAACGTGAACCAGAGCCTGATGTTCTCGGTGTTCATCTACGCCTCGGCAGCGGCCACGTTGGGCGGGTTCGACAGCCCTGGTGGTGCCGTCGTGGGCGGCCTGGCCATCGGAGTCATCCAGAACCTCGTGGCCGGCTACGCCGACGAGTGGGTCGGCCAGCAGATGAAGGTGGGAGTGGCCTTCCTGGTGATCCTGGCGGTGCTGCTGTTGCGGCCGGCCGGATTGTTCGGCACGTCGAAGGTGGAACGAGTATGAGCCTGCCGATCCATCTCCGGTCCGGTGGCCTGCCCAGTTGGGCGATTCGAGTGGGGGCCGCTGGCGCGCTCGTGGCCGTCTTGCTCTGGATCCCCACCCACGGCAGCGACAGCCTCATCGACACGTGCACCACGGCCACCATGCTGATGGCCGCGGCGATGTCGTTGAACCTGTTGCTGGGGTTCACCGGACAGATCTCGCTGGGTCACTCGGCGTTCTTCGGTATCGGTGTGTACACCACGGCCATCGGTGTCACTCGGTGGGGCTGGAGCCCGTTCGTGACCCTTCCGGTGGCCTTTGCCGTGGCGTTCGTGGTGGGCGTGCTGGTGTCGCTGCCGGCGCTGCGGATCAAGGGCGTGTACCTCGCGCTGGTCACCCTGGCCTTGGGCCTGGTGTTCCCCGCGTTCGTGAAGTGGCCCAAGATCGAGTGGCTCACCAATGGTTCGCGTGGCCTCGACAAGACAGGGTTCAAGTTCAACAAGGCGAACCCCACGTACGAACTGTTCGGTTGGAACCCGTGGGGCAACCTGCGCGGGCAGAACGTGAAGCCGTTCTACTTCTGGGTGGGTGTGTCGATCGTGGCACTGGTATACCTGGTGTGCCGCGGCATCGTGAAGAGCCGCATGGGACGCTCGCTGGTGGCCATCCGCGACAACAGCACTGCGGCTGCGGTGATGGGCGTCAACCTCGCCGTCACCAAGGGCATCGTGTTCGGTCTCTCGGCGGCCATGTGCGCGTTGCCGGGGTCGCTGTCTGCCATCCGCACCGGCACCGTCACCCCCGACTCGGCGCTGCTCACCGTGGCCGGCTCGATCACGTTCCTGGTGATCATGGTGGTAGGCGGCTCCGGCTCGTTGTGGGGGCCGGTCCTGGGCGCGGTGGTGTACCAGTTCATCATCGAGCGCACCAGCGACTGGAGCGATCCGAACAACATTCCGGGCGCCGTGAGGCCCCTGTTCAGCTGGTCCGACGTGGCGCCCGGGAGCGGCATCTTCGCGCTGGCGCTGATCCTGTTGATGTTCTTCGCCCCGTTCGGCATCGTCGGGCTGTGGCACAAGGCGGTGGCAACGGTGGTCGCCGTCGTGCCCAGACCGGCTGGCACGGCTAGCGTTGTTCCCCAGGAAACGGCACAGCCCGAATCCTGACCGGAATACAACAACCGGACCACCCAAAGGGGAGCGAATGAAGACCGGACAGAAGTCCACTCGACTGCTCGCAGCGATTTTCTGCGGGTCGTTGGTCGTTGCTGCGTGCAGCGACGACAAGAAGAGCAGCGACGCCACCACCACCTCTGCAGCGTCCACGGAGTCCACGACCGGTGAGACCACCGTCGAGACCACTCCGGCTGCCACGACGTGGGCCGTTGACACGGCCAACTGCGTTGACGCCGATGCGGCCAACGCGAAGATTGAGGGCACCATCAAGATCGGCGCGGTCATGCCGCTCACCGGCGACACCTCAGCCGACGAGGCGTTCTCGCCCGTGGTCGCTGGCTGGAAGGCGTACATGGACTACGCCAACGAGACCGGCATCCTCGGCGATGTCAAGATCGAAGGCATGGTCGAGGACGACCAGTACAACAAGGACCTCACCCCTGGCGCAGTGTCGAAGCTGATCGATGAGGGCGTCAGCGTCTTCTCCGGCATCCTCGGCTCGCCGAACAACCTGGCAGTGCGCGACACGCTGAACGAGTCGTGCATCCCGCAACTTGGCAACCTCACCGGTCTGCCGGCCTGGGGCACCGACGTTGCCGACTATCCCTGGACCACCGGTCAGCTGGTGCCGTACACCGTGGAATCGCGTGTTTACATGCAGTTCCTGAAGCAGCAGTTCCCCAACGGTGCCAAGGTGGCCCTGTTCTACGTGAATAGCGAATTTGGTCAGTCGTACGCAGACGTCATCAAGGCTGAAGGTGCCGACTACGGCATCGAGATCGTGGCCGAGGAGACGATCGAGCCCACCGACACCGCCCCGCCGGCCGGTCAGCTGACGTCCATCGCCGATGCCAAGCCCGACGCAATCGTCGCGGTGCCGCTCGGCGCCGGTTGCATCACCTATCTGGCGGCCCTGGCTGACAAGAAGGCGCAGACCGCGGGCTGGGAACCGATGAACATCGTCACCAACACGTGCGCCAGTGCACTCATCCTGGCCGTGGCCGGTCCGAACGGTTCGGGTCTGTACACGTCGAACAACCTCATCGACGTCGCCGACCCGGCCAATGCCGCGATGCCCAATGTGAAGACGTATCTCGACTTCATGACCAAGGCAGGTCATGCCGACATCGTCACCACGGCGACTGCCGGCTGGTCGACCGCCGAGACCACGGTGGCCATCCTGAAGCAGGCAATGGACTCGCCCGAGGGCCTCACCCGCGCCTCGATCATCAACGCCGCCCGCAACTTCAACTACACCCCGTCGATGGGCCGCCCCGGCGTGGTGTTCAAGATGAACGGCGAAGCGGACACGTTCATGGCGGAGTCGCTGCAGGTGCTGCAGTGGAACTTCGACACGAAGACGTTCGCTGCCAAGGGTGATCTGATCACCGACTTCGAGACGAAGTAACTCGCCTCGTTCGTCGATCTCTGAACCAGAACGGCCCGCCCGCGAGGGCGGGCCGTTCCGCGTCCGGGGTCAGGTCACACGCAGTCGACGGGCACGGACGAGCGACTCCACGGTGAGCACGATCAGGCCGATCCACACCAGTGCGAAACCGATCAAGCGGTCGGTGGGCATTGCTTCGTCATAGATCAGCCAGCCGATGACAAAGTTCATCGTCGGCACGATGTACTGCATCGGGCCGATGATGGTGAGCGGCACCCGGTGAGCAGCGAACGCGAACAGCATGAGTGGTCCGGCGGTGGCGAGGCCGGTGCAGATCGCGAAGGTCAACTGCCCGTTGCTCGCCGAGTGCGGAATGCTGCCGGCCCGCCCAGCAAGCGCGATCGCCAGCAGCAGTGCTGGGGCGACGAGTACAAAGGTCTCCGCCGCCATGCTGTCGACGGGGGACAGCGGCACCTGCTTCTTCATGTAGCCGTAGACGGTCCAGGACACAGCGATCGCGAGGGCTAACCAGGGCACTCGGCCGTAACTTGCGGTGAGTACCGCCACCGATGTCAGGGCGAACGCGATCGCAACCTTCTGCGCCAATCGCAACGGTTCGTGGAGCACGATCACGCCCACCATCACCGTGCCGAGTGGTGCGACGAAGTAGCCGAGCGCGGTCTCGAGCACATGGTCATGCACCACTGCCCACACGTACGACGTCCAGTTCACCGTGAGGAACAGCGAGGCAATCGTGACGGTGCCCAGTAGGCGCCGGTCGCGGAACACGGCGATCACGTTCTGCCAGCGACGCGTGAACGTCAGCACGGCAGCCATCACCACGGCGGACGCAACGATGCGCCAGCCGATCAGTTCGAATGCGTCGAAATGCTCGAGCTGTTTCCAGTAGATGGTCAGCAGCCCCCACAGCGCATAGGTGGTGACGGCAACGATGATGCCGTTGCGCTGTTCGTGATGTGGTTCGCGGTGCATTCAGACGTGCGTCTCCAGCGCTGTACCGGGGTGACGGGCGCCGATTTCGTGTGGAATCGGGCTGTCCAGATCAGCGGGGTGGTCGACGCCGACTGCGGTCATTGATGACCACGCTACGGGGCCCTACGCATCGAAGCTGGGAGCAGCATCCGCGATGTGAGATGGGGCCTCGGTGAACTTGTGACTGTTGAACGGTCCGAGTCCAAGGAGGCCCCCGTGGGGGAAGGTAGCGCAGGAGTTGTG